>DASVNC010000265.1:0-4496 GCA_036384055.1 Parvibaculum sp. | reverse complement strand
ACGGCTACTTCAAGAAGTCGCTCGTGCCCGTCTATCACGACGACGGCCGCGTCGCGCTCGACCATGAAGAGTTCCCGCGCCCCGGCACGACGCTCGAAAGCCTCGCCGGATTGAAGCCCGCCTTCGCCGCGATGTACGACTTCCCGCTCGATGAAGAGGGCCTCACCTACAAGAAGCTCGTCCAGAAGAGCTATCCGGACGTCAAGATCGAGCACATCCACCATGCCGGCAATTCGTCGGGCGTCGTCGATGGCGCGGGCGCGGTCATTCTCGCCTCGCCCGAATATGCCAAGGCGCACGGGCTGAAGCCGCGGGCGCGCATCCGCGCGCTCTCGACGGCGGGCGACAGCCCCGAGCTGATGCTCAACGCGCCGGTTCCGGCTGCCCGCAGGGCGCTGAAGATGGCGGGCATGGAGATCGGCGACATCGACCTCATCGAGATCAACGAGGCTTTCGCGGTGGTGCCGCTGAAGTTCATGCGCGATCTCGACATCGATCCGGCGATCGTCAACGTCAATGGCGGCGCGATGGCGCTCGGCCATCCGATCGGCGCGACCGGCGCGATCATCCTCGGCACGCTCATCGACGAGATGGAACGCCGCGATCTTTCGACCGGCCTCGTCACGCTCTGCGCCGCCGGCGGCATGGCGCCCTGCGTCATCGTCGAGCGGATGTAAGAGCTTCCTTCTAGCCCTCCCCCCGCCTCGCGCGTAGGCGCGAAAAAGAAGGATGGGGGGAGGGTTGGGTGGGGGGTACGCTGAATAAAAGAGTCTTTCGAAGAAAAACCCCCGCCCGAACGGCTCCGCCGTTCAACCTCCCCCTCAAGGGGGGAGGTTATTTTTATCTATTGCGCTTCCATTTCTTCCTGGGTGATGCGCCATTCGCCGTCCAGCCAGCGGACGATCTCGCGGGCGCCGGGGTGATCGAGGGCGGCATAGCGGGCGCGGATTTTGGCGGCGCGCGCCCCGAGCTTGTCGAGGCCTGCGTCCTGCAGCGCAATGAGATCGTGGCGCACGATCTGGGCGAGATCGGCGCCCAGCACCTTTTCGGCGGCGCGCATGAAGGCCGCGCCATATTCGTAAGCATCGCCGCTCGCATAGCTTTCGGCCAGCGTCAGCGCCGGGATACGGCTCAGCACCGGCTGCAGCGCCGGGTTGACGCCGTGGGCCGCGACATGGGCGGCCATCGCGGCGGGGCGGCCGCTGAAGGCGCGCAGATGCAGATGCGGCGACATGCGCGGGCCGTCGTTCACCGGGTAGTTGTCCCAGATGAAGGGCTTGCGGCGCAGCTGTTCGCCGACGCGGGCGAGATGGCCGGTTGAGAATTCGCGCGCGCAGACTTCCTCGCCGGTCCAGAAAATTTCGATCGAGGGATCGAGCAGCCGCCCGAGATCCTCGAGGTAGCGGGGCGGGCGGGCGCCGAAGAGAAGATCGAGTATGGGATCGTCGGTGTAATAGCTCGGGCAGACGATGAGGCGCGTCGCCCTGGTGTGCGCGGCGGCGAAGTCGATCACGCGGGCCTGCGCCTCGGCGAGGTCGGGCTGCGATCCCTTCATGTCGTCGAAACAGATCGCAAGATCGTCGAGGCCGAGCGCGTCCAGCCATTCCAGTTTGCGCCGCAACGCCGCTTTCGGGGCGGACCCGAAGTCGCGATAGATCTCATAGGGGCTGAGGCCCACGCCGAAGCGCACACCCGCCGCGCGGGCCGCGGCTGAAAAAGAGGCGAGCATTCCGGCTTCGGCGGCGGGATGGTCCTCCTGCCAGCGGCGGCGCAGGAAGGCGTCGGCCTTGGGCGCGTAGAGATAGAAGCTATAGCCCGCGCCCTTCAGAAACGTCATCGTTTCGCGGCGCTCGGCCGCGCCCCAAGGCGCGCCGTAATAGCCTTCGATGATGCCCAGTTCCGCCATGCCGCCCCTCCGAACCTTCATGGATGTGCCGGTTCCGGGCGAAAATGGCAAGCGGGGCCGGGTTGCCGGTGCGCCTTTACGTCCCCATATAAGGCGACATCCGGGGAGGGACCATGACCGACGCATCAGCTTTTGAACTGAGCCGCGCTTATGCCGCCGGCTGGAATGCCGCCAAGAACCAGAGCGAGGGCGACCGCGCGCCGAAAAACCCGCATCCGGCGGGCGGCGAGGCGCATAGGCGCTGGGCGGAGGGCTATGAAGGCGCGCAGGCGAGCCGCGGCGCCATCACCAGAACCCGCGCCTGAAACGCGGCCTTTCCGGAACAGCCCCAAAATAGCCCCCAAATAGAAAGAACCCGGCGGATTGCTCCAGCCGGGTTCAAACTTATCCAAGCTTCAGGTTTCGGGCGCGAACGCCCGGAACCGGATCAGCTTAGAGCACCTGCAGATTGGCAGCCGAGGTCTTGCCCTTCTCGGTGACGAGATCGTAGCTGAGCTTCTGACCTTCATTGAGGTTCGAAAGCCCGGCGCGCTCGACGGCCGAGATGTGAACGAAAACGTCGTTCCCGCCGGCATCCGGCTGAATGAAGCCGAAGCCCTTCTGCGAGTTGAACCACTTTACCGCGCCCTTGTTGGACATGGTGTCTCCTTAGTTAGATAGAGGAACCGACAAGCGTCATCGCCTGCCGCGTCAATCTTTAAGAGTAGGGATGCTGGCTCGGCGCTCGATCACCTGATGGTGGGTAAGCGTTGGGAGAGCAGGCCGAACCGAAACGAAATGACGGGCCATAGATGGGCTCGCCCGGGCCAAATAGCAAGCTAATTCGCTGCGACGCGAAATAAACGGCTGAACGCCGCCTTTTTTAGGCGCCCAAGCGTGAACCGCCGTGATCCTCCGCGCCCGTCCCTTCGTATCCGCATCGACCACACGCGGAACAGCTGGGGGACGCCGATGCTCAAATATGCCGTTGCCTGGCTTTCGACCGCGCTTGTCTTCGTCGCGCTCGACGCGGTCTGGCTCACCAATATGGGCGGCTGGTACCGGCAGTCGCTGGGCGATCTGATGGCGCCCGATTTCCGCCTCGCGCCCGCGGCCGTCTTCTATCTGCTGTTTCTCACCGGGCTCATCGTCTTCGCCGTCGCGCCGGCGCTGGGCGACGGACTTGCCGCGACGGCGCTGGCCAGGGGCGCGCTCTTCGGCTTCTTCACCTATGCGACCTACGACCTCACCAATCAGGCGACGCTCGCGCGCTGGCCGCTGAAGCTGACGCTGGTCGATCTCGGCTGGGGGACGAGCCTCAGCGCGGCGTCCGCCACGCTCGGCTTTCTGATGGCGTCGGCCATCCTCGCGCGGCTCACCGCCCTTTGACGATCTCGACCGTCTGCACAACGGTCTTGCCGTCGGGCGTGGGCACTTCGCTTTGCCACTTGTCGCCGACGCGCGAGCCCTTCAGCGGTGCGCAGACTTCCGGCGCCTTGTGCTCCGCCGTGCCGCCCGCCGGCGTCACGCAGAGCTTGTCGCCCGAAAGCCGCCAGGTGCCCTTCGCCTCGTAAACCGCCTGCGATCCGCCCGGCGCCATCTCGCCGGTGAAGCTGTGATCCTTGTTGTAATACATCTTGATCGTCGTGCCGTCCGGCCGCGTGGCGAGCATGGTATTGCCGAACCGCGCCTCCATGCTGGCGGCAAAAGCAGGCGCGGCGGCGAACACGGCGCCCAGCGAAACGGCAACGGCAAAAACGACGGACTTCATAAACAAGCTCCCCTGAGATTTGGCGCGCGAGGCTAGCACGGATGGAAGGCGCGGCAAGGGCGGGGGAGAAAGCGCCCGTCCGGCTTTCTAAACCCTCTCCCTCCGGGAGAGGGCAGGTGAGGGCCTTGCTTCATCGCCCCGCAGCCTCCCCACTTCCGTCATGGCCCGACTTGATCGGGCCATCACTCTACCCTTCTTGAACGATCGGAGAGGGCAGAGTGAGTGGTTTTCCGCGATCCAAGAGAATTGCATTTCACGAATGAGTCGCGCTATTAGGCTCCATCGCCTGCGCTCTTGGACTTAAACACATCAGGCACGATACTTCCCAAATTTATTGCTGGCATAGCTGCCTCGGTACTCTTTTCATACTTGTGCATAGCGAGTGAAGGCTTATCGCCTACTGTTGTGAGCATGATGGTCAAAAGCGCTCTTTGTTGTTCTGCATCTCCGACCTTTTCAAACTCTCGTTTGAAGCTGTCGTATAGCTGCATCACCCGCTGCTTGTGGTTGTACTCTTCATAGAGCCGTCGATAGAGTCGAATTGAAGAGAGGCCAAACAAACTGACCGTAAGCAACGGAACAGAGATTGCTGTTCTCAGCAGCAACAATTCGACGGTGAGTTTATCTGGATGGTCTTTCGCAAATTCAAGCAGTTCACGAAAGTACAAAAAGACAGGAATCAACGGTCCCAAGAATACCGCGTATAGGAATAACGGCGTCGCGTAACTCTGAACGCTATACAAGCACCATCTGAAAAATCTTTTCCAAGAAATTGAATCGTCCTTGCCGTCAGCATAGACGAATTTGGACGGACCGTATTTTGCTTTGGCATCAACGTAT
>DASVNC010000264.1:0-5165 GCA_036384055.1 Parvibaculum sp. | reverse complement strand
CGCCGCGCAGGATTTCGAGGTCGGCCGCAAGGTCGAGGCGCTGGGCGCGGGCTGGACCTTCCCCGCGCCCTTCGAGGAAGCTCTGACCTTATTCTTCGCCAATGTGACGGCTGGTGAATATACCGAGAAGCGGCGGCGACTGTTGGAACTCCCAGCCAGTACTTTCATCGCGGGCGACGACGCGGCCGCGCTTTGCCATTTCATATCGGACGAAGCGACGTTGCGCCTTCGCGGCTGGCGGCACAGGCGGAACCGAACGGCGGCGCGGCGGCTCATCCCCGCCCATGCCGGGTTTGGCGACAGCTGAGATGGACGTCAGTCGAGCGAGGAAAGCGGTCGCGCCACCGTCTCCAGCGGTTTCCGCTCGGCCGCCATGCCCCAAATCGCCTGCACGACGGCGGCGCCGATCATGAGGGCTGCGCCGAAAAGATACCCCGCAAAAACTGCATCGCGTGAGCCCGTTTCAATGAGCCAGCTGAAGACCAGCGGCGCGACGACGCCGCCAAGCCCGGTGCCAAACGCATAGAAGACGGCTATGGCAAGGGCGCGCATCTCGAGTGGAAAAGTTTCGCTCACCGTGAGATATGCGGAACTTGCGGCGGCGGACGCGAAAAAGAAGACGATGGTCCAAGCGATCGTCTGCGTCGTTCCCGAGAGCAGCCCCTGCTGAAACATATAGCCGCTGAGAACGAGAAGAACCCCCGACGCCGCATAGGTAAATGCAATCATGGGGCGGCGGCCGACAACATCGAAAAGCCGGCCAAGCAAAAGCGGACCGAGAAAATTTCCGAGTGCGAAAGGCAGGATATACCAGCCGACATCCGCAGCCGGAACACCGTAAAACGCGGTGAGGACGAGCGCATATGTGAAGAAGATGGCGTTGTAAAAGAATGCCTGCGCCGTCATCAGCGAAAGTCCTATGAGCGCGCTGCGGCGATGCACTGCGAGAAGGACACGAGCGATCTCGCGCAAACTCACCGCTCCGCGACGCCGGAATCGGAAGGTGGGCAACGCCGCTTCCGCTGAAATGCGCCCTGAACGACGAAACCGCTCCTCGACGCGCGCAACAACTGCCTGCGCTTCCTCAACCCGGCCATGCGTCATCAGCCAGCGCGGGCTCTCGGGAATCCAGAACCGCATGACGAGAATGAAGAGGCCGAGAACAGCACCGGTGAGAAAGCAGATCCGCCAGCCGATATCTGGATCGAAAGAAGCGGGATCGAGTAACGGAAGGGACATGGCTGCGCCGAGCGCCGCGCCAATCCAAAAGCTGCCGTTGATCGCAAGATCGGTCCAGCCGCGCATACGAGCCGGCACGAGTTCCTGGATCGTCGAATTGATCGCCGTGTATTCGCCGCCGATACCGGCGCCCGTGAAAAAACGGAAGACGGCGAAGCTCGCCCAGTCCCAGGAAAGAGCCGTTGCCGCTGTCGCCGTCATATAAATGAAAAGCGTGATGAAGAAGAGTTTTCGCCGCCCGAGCCTGTCGGTCAGCCAGCCGAAAAATAGCCCGCCCAGCACCGCACCCAGAAGATAGGCGCTGCCCGCCATACCGATTTCGGCGGCGCTGAGATGGAGCGTTGCTTCACCCTGCAGGGCGCCGGCAACCGACCCCGCAACCGTGACTTCGAGCCCATCGAGAATCCAGGTGACGCCGAGCGCCGCAACAACGAGCGTGTGGAAACGCCCCCAGGGCAACCGGTCGAGCCGTGCCGGAATATCGGTTTCGACGATGGAGCCTGCATTGTCCGCGAGATGTTCTGGCGACATGCGCTATCCCTCCCGCTCCCGGATCAGATGGCGCTTTCCCACGGACGCGAAAGCTGCAAGGCGCAGCGAATGAGCCCGACCATCGAATAGGTCTGGGGAAAATTGCCCCACAATTCGCCGGTGGCGACATCGACATCCTCGGACAGAAGCCCGACACCATTACGTCGCGCCAGGATATTCTCGAAAAGTGAGCGCGCCTCTTCGACGCGGCCGATCGCGGCGAGCGCATCGATGTACCAGAAGGTGCAAACCGTGAAAGCGGTTTCCGGCACGCCGAAGTCGTCGGGCATCGCATAACGGAAGAGATAGTCGCCGCGCCGCAAGCGCTTTTCAACGAGAGCGACAGTGCTGACGAACCGCGGGTCGCTCGCCGAAATGAAGCCGATCTGTTGCAATTGCAACAAGCTGGCATCGACATCGTCACCATCGAACCAGGCCACGAAACTCTTCAAGTCTTCGTTCCAGCAGCGCTCGACGATGCCGTCATGAATGTGGTCGGCACGCTCGCGCCAGAGCCTCGCACGATCCTCCAGCGCCAGACGTTCGGCAATGCGCGCCAGCCGGTCGCAAGCCGCCCAGCAGAGGACGCTCGAATAGGTGTGCGTGCGCTTGACGGTTCTGAGCTCCCAGAGCCCCGCGTCTTCGACATCCCAACGCTGCGCCGCCTGCTCGCCAAGCCTTTCCAGCCGTTCGAAAAGCGCCCGATCTCCCTGCCGCGTCAGGCGCTGATCGAAGTAGGTTTGCGTGCAGGCGAGGATGACGCTGCCATAGCCGTCATTCTGCACCTGCTTGTAAGCGGCATTACCCACGCGCACCGGACCCATGCCCCGGTACCCGGCAAGGGAAGCGACGATCCGCTCGTCGAGGTCCGCGCCTTGCATGATGTTGAAAACGGGCTGGAGATATCCGTCCGCAACATTCGCAACGACATTCTCGATGAAGCCGAGATAGCCCTCCATCGTCTGCGAAACGCCCAGCCTGTTCAGCGCATGGACGACAAGATAGGCGTCGCGCAGCCAGCAAAAGCGATAGTCCCAGGTGCGGCCCGAATGCGCGGCCTCGGGAACGGATGTCGTCATTGCGGCAATGACCGCGCCGCTTTCCTCATAGCTGCAAAGCTTCAGCGTTATGGCCGCGCGGATGACGGCGTCTTGCCACTCAAGCGGAAGGGCGAGATAGCGGGTCCATTCTCGCCAGTAATCATCGGTGCGCTCGTCATACTCGCGCGCGAGTTCGGACACGGATGCGGCCAGACTTTCGTCGGGCCCGAGAAAAAACGACATCTCTTCGCGCAGGATGAGCGGAATTTCCTCGACGATATAACTCACCGGCGCATCGGTCGTCAGACGCAGCGTTTGCTCAGGCGAGGCATAGCGGATGTGGTTGCTGCCGCTGATCACGAGCGGCGCTTCCGCTCCATAATGAAAACGCGGCCTCATCCTGATGCGGATACGCGGTGCGCCGGCGACCGGGCGAACGCGGCGAACCAGCGTCGTCGGCCGGAAAATGCGCCCGTAATGCTTGAATCGCGGTGCAAAATCCGTGATCTCGACGGCGCCGCCATGCTTGTCGACGAGATGCGTGACGAGAATGGCCGAATTCCGGCGATAGGTCTGGCTCGACCGCGCGAAATCGAGAAGTTCGATGTCGAAAAAGCCCTGCTCCGGCTCGTCGCCGTCGAGCAGCGAACAAAAAGCCGGGTCGCCATCGAAGCGCGGCAGGCAGGACCAGACGATGCGGCCGCGCGCATCGACAAGCGCGCCGAAATTGCAGTTGCCGACAACCGCGAGTTCGAGAGAGCTCATGCCGATACCCCGCGCCTGAGGTTTTCATTCGCGCCAGCACCGCTCGCAAATGCTTTCAGATAGGCGATGACCGAGGGTACGTCCGGGACGCGATAGCGGGCATCTGTCTCTCGATCGTCGCCGACGCGGATCGAAATGCCGCCAAGGGCATTGACGACCGCAAATCCGTCCTCGTCCGTGACGTCGTCGCCAAGAAAGACCGGAACACGGCCGCGGAAAAGGGGAGCGCCCATCAGCATCTCGATCCCGGCGCCTTTGTTCATGTCGCGCGGCCCGATTTCGACCAGCATCTTGCCGTGCCTCAACATCAAGACGCCGCGCGCAGCTTCGACAGCGCGCTCGGCCACGGCAACGCAAGTGGCGGCTTCAAGCGGCGCCTGGCGATAATGGATCGCCGCCGTCAGCCCCTTATCTTCAATTGTCACACCGGCCTTTCCGGCAAGCGCCGCAACGACAGCCGCTCGCGCCTCGGCAAGCTCGGGCATCGGCTCACGGCGATATATCTCACCTGCGTCGGTTCGGTATTCGAGGCCGTGAAGCCCGACAATCGGGCCGCCGAAGGGCGAGAGCAGCGCACCGACATCGTCGACACTTCTGCCGGAGACGATCGCCAACGCGCCGTTGAGCCGTCGCGACAGACATTCCAGCAAGGGCGGCAGGTCGGGCGCGACAGTGACGTCGTTTGGCGACCCGGAAATTTCGACGAGCGTGCCGTCAAAATCGAGAAACAGGGCGGCATCGGATCGAATGGGAGGAGGCAGCGAGGTTTCTGCTTTTGTCATATCAGTCGATGGGCAAAGACGAAATGGAATGTGCGCGATGGCGCGGCCGATCCCGCAGCCCGGCGCCCGGCGGTGATCCGGAAAGCACGGCCAGAAAATTCTCACGCCAGGCGTGAATGTCGTGAACGGAAAGAACCTGCATAATATCGGCATGGCGGCTGCGCCTCTCCCTGAGAGGCATGGCCAGCGCTCGATGGATCGTCTGCGCGACGCCCGCGGCGTCATAGGGATTGACGATCAGCGCCGCCGGCATTTCATGCGCCGCGCCTGCGAACCGCGACAGAACGAGGACGCCCGGATCTTCCGGATCCTGGCTGGCGACGAATTCCTTGGCGACGAGATTCATCCCGTCGCGCAGGGGCGTGACGAGACCGACGGCGCTCTGGCGGTAGAAGCCGAAGAGCGTTTCCTGCGCAAACTGCTTCTTGATGTAGCGCACAGGTGCGCGATCGAACTCGGCGAAGCGCCCGTTGATGTCGCCGGCCAAGGCATCGAGCGCGGCGCGGATCTGCTGGTACTCCGGCACATCGCTGCGCGAGGGCGGCGCAATTTGCAGAAAAACGGTCTTCGGCCTTTCGTCTGGATAGTCGGCCAGAAAGCGTTCGATCGCGGCAAACCGCTGAACCAGCCCCTTGGTGTAGTCGAGGCGGTCGACGCCGATGATCAGCTTGCGACCCTCCAGGCTCTCCCGAAGACGCCGGCAAGGGCTCGAACTCTCGGCCTTGACCGCGCTTTTCTCGACCGCCGCCGTGTCAATGCTGATCGGAAAAGCCCCCGCCCGAAACTGGCGTCCAAAAACGGAGATGAC
>DASVNC010000263.1:0-8899 GCA_036384055.1 Parvibaculum sp. | reverse complement strand
GCCTGCGCGCTGACGACGATGCGGTACTACCACCCCGCCGAAGGAACGCAGACTGCGCCGCGAGAAGCCCGGGACGCAGGCCGCAGAAGGGCTTATGCATGAAGGTTCTTCACCTCAGCACATTCGATATAGACGGCGGCGCGGCTCGCGGCGCCTTCTGGCTGCACGAGGCACTGAAGGAAAACGGCGTCGACAGCGCCATGATGGTCGGTCACAAGGACAGCGACGACGACCGCGTGCTCGCACTGCCGAGCAGGATCGCGCAGTTCAGCGCCCGCTTGCGCGGCAGGCTCGACGAGTTGCCGCTCAGGGCCTACGACAAGACTGAAGAATCCTTTTGGTCGCTCGGCTGGGTGCCCGCCCGCTTCGACCATCTGGTCCGCGACTTCAATCCCGACGTCGTCCATCTGCACTGGATCGGCGCGGGATTCCTTCCGGTGCGCGCGCTGAAGCAGTTCGATTGTCCCGTCGTCTGGACCCTGCGCGACATGTGGGGTTTCACCGGCGGCTGCCACTACACCGCGGGCTGCGAGCGGTACCGCGACGGTTGCGGTGCCTGTCCGCAACTGCGGTCCGAAAGAGAGGACGATCTCAGCCGATCGACCTGGGAGGCCAAGCAGAAACATTGGCGAGACCTCGATCTCTGGCTGGTGCCGATCAGCGGCTGGCTTGGCGAATGCGCGCAATCAAGCCCGCTCTTCGCCTCATATCCGATCGAAGTGATCCCCAACGGCCTCGATATCGATATCTTCCGCCCAACGGAAAAGGCCGCGGCGCGGCGCGCCTGGAACCTGCCCGCCGACAAGAAGATCATCGTCTATGGCGCGGTGAAGGCAACGCAAGACCGCCGCAAGGGGTTTCCCGAGCTGATGGTGGCGCTGGGCGAACTCGGCAAGACCGAAGCTGCGAAGGACATGCTGCTTGTCGTCTTCGGCGACCTGAAGCCGGGCGACGTGCCCGACACCGGCATCGAAACGCTGTTCGTGGGTTACATCGACGATAACGAACGGCTGTCGCAGCTCTATTCCGCGGCGGACGCCGCCGTCATGCCCTCGCTTCAGGAAGCTTTCGGAAAGACGCTGATCGAAGCTATGGCCTGCGCGACGCCGGTAGTCGCCTTTGCCAGCGGCGGCCCGCTCGACATCGTCGAACACCGCGTCGATGGCTATCTGGCAAAGCCGCATTGCCCCGCCGATCTCGCCCAAGGCATCGCCTGGTGCCTGGGTGCGCTGGACGAAGGCCGCGACCTCGGTGCGATCGCCCGCGCCAAAATCGAAGCCGAATTCGACATCAATGTCATCGCCCGGCGCTACCACCAACTCTATGAACGTGTGCTCGCGAGGTCCGCATGAACCGCCGTGAACTCCTTGCCGCCGGCACGGGCGCCATGCTCGCGGCAACGCCTGCCTATGCCGGAGATTTTCCGAGACATCCGCATGAACGCGGAGGCAAGGGCAGACTTCTCTCCGCTGCCGATTTCGGCGCGGTCGGCGACGGCCGAACCGACGACACCGCCGCCCTGCAAGCCGCGCTCGATGCGGTCTTCAATGACGAAGACGATGACGGTGCAGGCGGGCGCGTTCTCGTCATTCCGCCGGGCGCCTACGCCGTGACGAAAACGCTGACGGTCGATCTGACACGGCACGGCAAGAGCCAGCCGACGTGCCAGAGCCTCATCAAGGGCCACGGCGCGGTGCTGCTGTCGGGGATCGAGGACGGGGGCGACGTCTTCCGTATCTCCAGTCACGCCACCTCGCGCTACCTGTTGATCGAAGGCCTCACCGTGCAGGGGCGCGGACGCGAGGGCAACGGGTTGTCGCTCGACGTCAACCGCGAGCGCAACTACCTCTACAATTTCTGCCTGCGCGATGTCATCGTTCAGGGATGCGGCGGCGACGGCTTGCGCATGATCGGCAATATCTTCGAAGGTCAGATTTTCAATTCCTATTTCCGCGACAACAAGCAGAACGGCGCCAGCTTGGGTCACGGGCCCGACGGCGGCATCCTTTCGGCAATCCATGTTTTCGGTTGCGTCTTCGGCGGCAACGGCGTTCACGGCGCGGCGCTCGTCAACAAGGCAACCGATGTCAGCTTTCACGGCTGCTATTTCCTGCTGAACGGCGCCTTCGGCGTGTCCGCGCGCAACGGCATCACGCTGCTCTCGAATTGCGGCTTCGAAAACAACCACATGAAGGCGGAGGATTTCGCCGCTGGCGACGCCGGCATCGATCTGCAGGTCTTCGGCACGCTCGTCGGATGCACCGCCTATTCGATCTACAAACAGACACATCTCGTCCGCGCCTTCGTCACCAACCACCTGGTAATGGTCGGATGCACCGCGGCGGGCGGCGGCGACGCCAGGAAAGCCCGTCTCGCCAAGCTGCAAAGCAACGGGCGCGGCAAGGCGACCGTCATCGGCTGTCAGGGCGGCGTCGATACAGTCGGCCGTTTCGATGCGGCGCAATTCGGCGAGGAGCGGTCCGGTGCGCGTTTCGGCGCCGAGTGGGACAGCACCAGTCTCGTGCGCCTCGGCGACTATGCGCTCTGGGTCGACCGGAACGGCAAGCTGCGTATCAAGCAGGGCGATCCCCTTTCCGATCGGGACGGCTCGACGGTAGGCACCTGACGGATATGAACCGCCGCATCCGAAAGATCCTCATTACCAATGCCATTGCGCTCAATGGCGGCGACGCGGCGATCCTCCATGCGACCATCGCCATTCTCAGGCGCTGCTTCGGCGAAGATATCGAAGTGACCGTGCATGACATGGCGGCGCGCGCCTCGGCGCGTTACTACCCCGGGCTTTCCTTTCGCCGCGATATTTACAGCGACATTGCCGAATGGTCGCGCGGCCGGGCCCGGCCCTCGCTCGCGGGCCTCGTCGTTCTCGCCGCCGTCATGGCCCGCAATGTGCCGCTGCTCGGCGGCGCGTTGCAGACCCTCTTGCCGCCGCCGCTGCGCCGGACGCTCAACGATTATGTCGAGGCTGACCTCGTCGTTTCTTCGGGTGGCACCTATCTCGTGCCCCACTATTCTTTCACCTCGAAGCTCTTTGACTTCATGATCGCCGAGGCGTTGGGAAAGCCGCTCGTCCTCTTCACGCAAAGCCTCGGTCCCTTTCCGCGCAGCAGACGACGCCTTCTTTTGCGTGCTATCCTGCGCCGCGCCCACCTGATCCTTGTGCGCGACGAGCGCTCTTTCAACCACCTTGAAGAGCTCGGCATATCGCCCGAGCGTGTTGTGCTCTGCGCCGATGCCGCTTTCGCGCTGGCGCCGGAAGGTCTTCAGGGGCGCTCCTTCTCGCCGCAGCGGCCGGCGCCCCGCATCGCCATATCGGTGCGCGACTGGCCGCATTTCAAATCGGGCTCGGGCGAGGACGGCATGGAACGCTATTTCCGCGCTATGGCCGTTCTGGTGAACGACCTTGTTCTGCGGCGCGACGCAACGGTGACTTTCATCTCGACCTGTCAGGGGACACCGGAATACTGGACCGACGATTCGAGGACAGCCGAGGAAATCCTGCGTCGCTTGCCGAACGCGCTGCACAAGAACGTAACTATCGACCGGCAGTTCCGGCGACCGGCGGAATTCATCGCCGAACTTGCAACCTTCGATCTCGCCGTCGCGACACGGCTTCACGCAGCGATCATGTCTCTCTGCGCCGGAACGCCGGTTCTGCCCATTGCTTATGAATTCAAAACCACGGAACTCTTCCGGCGTTTCGGCCTCGGCGAGGCGGTGATCGACATCGAGGACATTTCGCCCGAGACCGTCCTCGACGCCTTCGAGAAGGGAGCAGCCTTCTGGAGCGCACATGCCGAGGAAGCATGGGCGACGGCGAAGGAAGAGCGCGCCGCCGCCTTCAAGGCCGGAGACTATCTCGCGCAAAGCCTGTTGTCGGTGCGGTTAGCCGAGTAGCCGGTGCAGATAGGCGGCAAGCGCCGCCGGCCTTGCATCGATCGGGACTCTGATGCGCCGCGCCTGCAGGCCCGAGAACCGCCTCTCGAGAACGTCCACGGTTCGCGCAAGAAAGGCGTCGGGAGCCGGCAAGTTGATCGAAGGATCGAAGGCTTGCAGCGCCGCCGAGATTTCCACAAATGGCGAAAGCTCGGTCAACATGATATGGGCGGCGCGCCGTGCAAGCTCGGAGGACGGCATCGGTTCACACTCGAAATCGCGGGTGTCGGCGCGCTCCATGAGAACCGGCTCGACCAGCGGCGCGCTATGCGCGACGGCATGAGCGCCGAACAGATCCTCTGCTGCGATGCGCCGGCGGACACCGGCAAGACCGTAACGCCACTTGCGGAAAGCCCAGGCCGCGCGATCCCAATGGGTGCGCTGAGAGAAGATGCGCTGCGTCAATAACTCTTCGTCGACCAGATTATACGCATAGAGCTGTATCCGCTGCGCCGACCGCGACAAGGTTTGCGGCGGACCGACCACGGCAAGATCGTCGCTCAGATATTTCCAGCCATGCTCGTTGACGAGCTTCAGCATCGCCGTTGTCTTGCCGATACCGCGCCATGCGATAAGCGCAATGCCGCGCCCTTCCCGCTCGAAGCTGCAGGCATGCAGATAGGACGTCCCGCGTTCGAGGTTGACGATCTGGGCGAGATAGCCGAGCACGCCGTATAGAAAGTCCTTGGCGGCGTTTTCCTCGGGTGTATGAAAATTCCAGTCGTGGAACCGGCGAACCGAATCGGGCACGCGATGTCTGCGTTTGACGTTGTTGGCGACATAGACGCGAAAGCCGGCCGGGACCGGATGCACCTGATAGGCAACCCGCCCGCACATTGTCTCGTAGCGCCCTTCGCCGATCTTCAGTGGCGCTGCAATGGAATAATGGGGTATCGGCGGCAGCAACGGCTGAAATTCGAAATCGATATCCAAGGCGCCGACAGGCGGAATCTCAAGCGAAGCGCATTCAGCGCGCACATGCTCAATGAAGCCGCCGGTGCCGCTGAGCCTGAAGGTGCAGCCGCCAAGACGGTAAAAGCTCTCTGTCCTTGCCCAGGCCAAGGGCGAAGAAAGCCCGGCTGCGCCCGGGCGGCTTAACAGCCCGGCCACTCCATCGCCGCCTTCCGCAAATGGCACCGACTCGGTCGTGATGTCCTCCCTTTCCCGGACGCTCAGGCGAGCGCCCGGAAATGTCCTTCGAGATCGCGGTTCAGCGTCTCGATATTGTGCATGGCGAGCACTTTTTCGCGCGCCGCCTTGCCCATGATCCTGCACCGGTCGGGCGCCCCGAGAAGCGAGGCCAGCGCGTCCGCTATGCCGTCGACATCGCGCTCCTGCACCAGAAACCCGCCGACGCCGTCATCGACAAGCTCCGGAATGCCGCTGTGCAGGCTGGAGACGACCGGCATGCCGGTCGCCATCGCTTCCATGATGGTCACCGGAATGCCCTCCTGATCGCCTTGCGCGTCCGTCACGCTGGGCGCGAGGAAAACGTCGCTCTGCCGCATCAGCCGCGCCACGTCTTCCTGCACGCGAGCGCCGTGGAACCGGACGCGACCCGCGATGCCGAGCGAGCGCGCGAGATCCTGCAAGCCATCGCGCAGCGGGCCGTCGCCGACGATCTCATAGCGCAGCGGCACGCCGCGGGCGGCGAGCTTCGCAACCGCGCGCAACCCGTATTCGATGCCTTTTTTCTCGACCAGCCGGCCGATGGTGAGAACAGTCGCCGGGCCGTCGGCGCTGAACTTGTGCTCACCCTGCGGAAAGCGCGCCGGATCGATGCCCATGCGATGGACAACGATGCGGTCGGGATCGCAGCCATGCTCGACGAGCCGCTTCCGCCAGTGCTCGGAGACAGGCATGAAGAGATCGCCATGAGCAAAGAGATGCGCGTAAAGACCGGGATCGCGGTCGAGGCAGGTGCTCATGTCGACGCCGTGAAAGGCCGTGACGAGCTTGCCGCTGATCGCGCCGATTTCGCGCAGGAACGCGACCGTGCGGCCGACGATGCCGAAATGACAGTGAACGATGTCAAAGGGCGCGTGACCGGCGAGCCGATCGGCCCAATAGAGCATGCCGAGCGACGTCGCCTCCCGGCCGTAACGCATCGGATTGAGCGCTTTGGCGAAGGGCTCGCGGTCGGCGCGGTGCTTTGCAAGAAGGCCCGGTGCCTGGGCGAGCCGTACCAGGCGCGAGCCCGGCATACCGCGATAACACAGCCGCTCCCAGAGCCTGTATCGCATCACATCGCGATGGACACGGGTCTCGACGCGCGGCCTGGTCGCGAAAATGGTGACGTCGTGCCCGAGATCGAGAAGCCCCGTGATCTGGTTCAGCACGAAGGTCTCGCTGAGCGCCGGAAACTCATTGACGAAAACGGCAATGCGAAGCGCGCCCGCCGGGCGCGGCGGCGCGTCGTATGGCATCGCATGGGCGCTCTCATAGTCGCGCTGCCGATGGACATTCAGGCGATCACGCATGGGACCTCCGCTGGAAAAGCGCCCCCGTCATGCCCCGCATATCGGTCAGCGCCCGGCGGCTTTGCGGCAGGACCGCGAAACAAATGAGCGTGACGACGACGGCGGCGGCGCCGTCGATGATGAGTTCCTGGCCAAGGGTCGAGAGCGCGACCGCTGGCACGTGACGCAAGCCGAGAACGACGGCGACAACGAGGGCCGATGCAACGACCGAAGGCACCATCGACTTGACGAAATCCAGCGGGCGCACCGGCCCCCTGCGGCCAACCGCCCAGAAGAGCGCCGGCATGCGGATGACAATCCCGCTCACGGCGAAGCTCGCTGCGACGCCCGCGGCGCCGAAGGGCAGACCGGCGGCGATCGCGATGGCCGACATCGCCGACGAGATCATGCCCCAGCGGAACATCTCCTGCGTGCGGTTCTGCGTCATGAAGAGCCAGCTGCAGGTATAAGTCACCGGCTGGTAGAGCGCCGCGACGCCGAGCCAGCCGACGATGGGCGTCGCCGCGAGCCATTGCGGCCCGAAAAGAAACCGCACCACGAGATCGGGCGCCGCGATCAGAAGCGCCGCGCAGGGCATCGTCACCATGCTCAGCTTCTCGACCATGCCCAGATAAGTGCGGCGATAGCGCTCCGGCTCGTTCGCCAGCCGGCTGAGCGCCGGCATCGCGACCGAGAAGAGCGGTGCGTTCAGATTGTTGATCGGCAGCAGCAGGATTTTGTAGGCGCGGTCGTAAAGACCGAGCGGCGTCGCCCCCCAATACCAGCCGATCAGCACCTGGTCCATGTTGCGCACGAAGAGACTGACCAGATTCGAACCCGTAACGTGACCGCCGAAACCGAGCAGTCCCCGCACATCTCCGAGACGCGAAGGCCTGCCAGGGCGCCAGCCGCAGAAGATCCAGCCGCCGAGCGCCATGCAACCGGCCCAGACGATGCGTTGCAGGATGAGCGCCCAGTAGCCGGCGCCTTCATAAGCAGCAACCACCGCTGCAGCCATGCCGATGATCTCGGCGCCCATCTGGATGCCGGCGAGTTCCGAGAAGCGCAACTGCCGCCTGAGCAGCGCCAGATGCTGCGTCGAGAGGCCGCTGAGCGCAAAGCCGATGCCGAGACAAAGCGTGATGTCGATGAGGGCCGGTTCGCCATAGAACCAGGCAAGAAGCGGCGCCAGCGGGATCATGAAAAGCGCGGCGACGAGGCCGAGCGCTGCGTTGATCCAGAAGAGTGTGCTCACCTGTTCATGCGTGATTGTTGGCCGCTGCACCGTCGCCGCAGAGAGGCCGAGATCCTTGAAGGTTTCGAGAAATGTGAGAACGACCGCAACCATCGCGACCAGGCCGAAAGCCTCCGGCTTCAGCAGCCGCGCCAGAACGATCGTCACGCCGAATTGCATGACGATCTTCAGCACCTGCGCACCGATGGTGACGGCTCCGCCGCGCACCGACCGCCGCCCGAGGTCCGCGACGAGATGCTCGGTCGTGAAATGGCGTTCATGCTTCGATGCGGGTTCAGGCGACAACTTGGGCCTCGAGCGGGGCTTCCGCGACGTTGTCAAGATACCAACGGTAGGTGCCGGCAATGCCGTCCTTCAGCGAAATCCGCGAGCGCCAGCCGAGCTCGGCCATGCGGCTGACGTCGAGAAGTTTGCGCGGCGTGCCGTCGGGCTTGGTGCTGTCGAAACGCAGCGCGCCCTGATAGCCGACGATGTCACAAACGAGGCTGGCAAGATCGCCGATGGCGATGTCAGCGCCCGTGCCGACATTGACATGCGCCTCTTCCGAATAGTGCTTCATCAGATGGATGGCGGCATCCGCCATGTCATCGACATGCAGGAACTCGCGCAAAGGCGTGCCCGTGCCCCAGATGTCGAGCACGGAGGCTCGTCCGACGCGAGCCTGATGCGCCTTGGCGATGATCGCAGGCAGGACATGACTCGACATCAGGTCGAAGTTGTCGCCGGGTCCATAGAGATTGGTCGGCATGGCCGAAATAAAATCGCAGTCATATTGCCGCCGGTAAGCCTCGACGAGCTTGATGCCGGCGATTTTGGCCACCGCATACCACTGGTTTGTGGGCTCGAGCGGGCCGGAGAGCAGCATATCCTCCGAAATCGGCTGGGCCGCCATTTTCGGATAAATGCAGGACGAACCTAGAAAGAGCAGCTTCTCGACACGGAACCGCCGCGCCGCCTCGATGATATTCGCCTCGATCATCAGGTTGTCGTAGAGAAACTCGGCGGGCCGCGTATCGTTGGCGTGAATGCCGCCGACGCGCGCCGCGGCGAGGAAGACGGCTTGCGGCCGCGTCGCATCCATCCAATTCTCGATCTCGGTCGGACGCCTGAGATCGATGTCCTCGCGTGGCGCCGTCATGACATCGCAATTCTCGGCTTCGAGCCGGCGCATGATCGCTGAGCCGACCATGCCGCGGTGTCCGGCAACGAAGACGCGCTTGCCTGCCAG
>DASVNC010000262.1:0-2914 GCA_036384055.1 Parvibaculum sp. | reverse complement strand
CGCTTCGCCCATCTCCACCATGCAGGCCGAGAAGATGTTGCGGTCGTTGTTGACCAGACGCTGGCAGTCGCGAATGAGATATCCCTGACGCTGCAGCCGCTTGTAGAGAAATTCGGCATACTGCGTCGCGCTGGGTGAATTGCGCGCGTTGCGGATGTCGAGGTCGGTATTGGGATCGAGGCCGATATTGCGCAAGGTCTCGCGCACCAGCTCCTCGCGCCCCACAAGGATCGGATGGCCGAGGCCGGTGTCGCGGAAGGTCAACGCGGCGCGGATCACGCGCTCTTCCTCGCCCTCGGCGAAGACGACGCGCTTGGGATCCCGCCGCACCTTGTCGACGATCACCTGCAGCATGCCGGCGGTGGGCGACAGCCGCGCCGACAGCGTGTTCTTGTAGGCTTCGAGATCGACGATCGGATGGCGGGCGACGCCGGAATCCATCGCCGCCTTCGCAACCGCCGGCGGAATCTCGCGGATGAGGCGCGGATCGAAAGGCACCGGAATGATGTATTGGGGCCCGAAGCGCGGACGCTCGCCCTGATAGGCGGCGGCCACTTCATCCGGCACGTCTTCGCGCGCGAGTTTCGCCAGAGCTTGCGCACAGGCGATCTTCATTTCCTCGTTGATCGAGGTCGCGCGCACGTCGAGCGCGCCGCGGAAGATGTAGGGAAAGCCCAGCACGTTGTTGACCTGGTTCGGATAGTCCGAACGCCCGGTCGCCGTGATCGCGTCGTCGCGGATCAGCGCCACTTCTTCCGGCGTGATCTCGGGATCGGGATTGGCCATCGCGAAAATGATCGGCTTCGGCGCCATCGACTTGATCATCTTCGGCGTCAGCGCGCCCTTGACCGAAAGCCCGAGCACGACATCGGCGCCTTCCATCGCGTCTTCCAGCGTGCGCGCGCTTGTCGTCACCGCATGCGCCGACTTCCACTGGTTCATGCCCTCGGTGCGGCCCTTGTAGATGACACCCTTGGTGTCGCACAGGAGCGCATTCTCATGCGGCAGGCCGAGTGCCTTGACGAGTTCGAGGCAGGCGATGCCGGCCGAACCCGCGCCGTTGACGACGACCTTGATGTCCTTGATGTCGCGCCCGGTGAGATAGAGCGCGTTGATGAGCCCCGCCGCGGTGATGATCGCCGTCCCGTGCTGGTCGTCGTGGAAGACGGGAATGTTCATCAGTTCCCGCAGCCGGCTTTCGATGATGAAGCAGTCGGGCGCCGAGATGTCTTCGAGATTGATGCCGCCGAACGAGGGTCCGAGGTAGCGCACCGCGCCGATGAACTCCTCGACGTTCTTGGTGTCGACTTCAAGGTCGATGCAATCGACATCGGCAAAACGCTTGAAGAGGACGGCCTTGCCCTCCATCACGGGCTTGGACGCCAGCGCGCCCAGATCGCCGAGACCGAGGATCGCCGTGCCGTTCGAGATCACGGCGACCATGTTGCCCTTGGTCGTGTAGTCGTAAGCCGCGTCCGGATTTTCGGCGATGGCGCGCACCGGCACCGCAACGCCCGGCGAATAGGCGAGCGCCAGATCGTGCTGCGTCGCCATAGGCTTGGTTGCGACGATTTCCAGCTTCCCGGGCTTGCCCTGGGAATGGAAGAGGAGCGCCTCTTCATCGGTAATTTGACGCCGCTTTTTCTTGCTCATGATGACTTTGGATCCGAAGGACGGGAATGCCCGGCTTTTTGAAGCATTCGGGCTGAAAGTTTTCCACAGGCGAACGAGCCGCTTTTTAGGACGCTCCCCGCGCAATAACAAGCGAAGTTGACGGATTCTAGCCCGCCGCGGCGTCGCAGCACCCCCTTTTCGGCGGGGGCCTATCTGTTAGGCTCCGGGCCCATGTCCGACCTCACGTCCGAACCCATGATCGAGCCCGAAACCGAGCCGGAAGTCGCCGAACCGTCCGCCACGGCGGCGCGGACGCCTTTTGCCGCCATTCCCGCCGATGCGACCCCCATGATGGCCCAATATCTGGAGATCAAGCGCGCCTATCCGGATGCGCTGCTGTTCTACCGCATGGGCGATTTTTACGAGATGTTCTTCGACGATGCGGCCCGGGCGGCCGAGGCGCTGGGCATCGCGCTTACCAAACGCGGCAAGCATCTGGGCGAGGACATCGCCATGTGCGGCGTCCCGGTCCACGCCCATGAGAATTATCTGGAGCAATTGATCCGCAAGGGCTTCAAGGTCGCCGTCTGCGAGCAGACCGAAGACCCGGCAGAGGCAAAGAAACGCGGCGCGAAATCGGTCGTCCGCCGCGACGTCGTCCGCCTCGTCACGCCGGGCACCCTGACCGAGGACACGCTGCTCGACGCGCGGTCGCATAATTATCTGGCCTCGCTCGCCCGCACCGGCTCGGATGCCGGCTGGGGCCTTGCCTGGGCCGATGTCTCGACCGGCGCCTTTGAGGTGACATCCGTCACCGATGCGGGGCTTGCCGCCGAGCTTGCGCGCCTCGCACCGGGCGAACTCATCGTCGCCGACGTGCTTCTCGGCGACCACGCCCTGGCCTCGGTGCTCAATGAAGCAAGCAGCGCCCTGACCGCGCTCCCCTCGATCCGCTTTGCCTCCGACACCGCCGAGCGCCGCCTCAAGGCCCATCTCGGCGTCGGCGCGCTGGACGGCTTCGGCAGCTTCTCCCGCGCCGAAATCGCCGCTATGGGTGCGCTCCTCGATTATGTCGAGCTGACGCAGGTCGGCCGCATGCCGGCCCTGCTCCCGCCGCGCCGCGTCGCCATCGACGCGACAATGGGGCTCGACGCCGCCACCCGCGCCAATCTCGAACTGGTGAAAACGCTGAAGGGCGAGACGCGCGGCAGCCTTCTCGCCGTCATCGACCGCACGGTGACGAGCGCGGGCGCGCGCGAGCTCAGCCGCAGGCTCTCCGCGCCGCTGACCGATCCCGCCC
>DASVNC010000261.1:0-11916 GCA_036384055.1 Parvibaculum sp. | reverse complement strand
TCTCGTAGCCGTGGCGCGGCTTCTCGGCGACCAGCTTGAGGATCACGAAGCGCAGGTCGCCCTGCTCGAAGGCGCGCCTGCGCCCGCTGCTGTGACGGCCGCCGCGCCGCCAGCCGTGGCTATGCTCATGGCGATGGCCTCTGAAATGTCTAAACATATGTATCTCCGACTTACTAAGATATATCGGAAATAAAGATATATCTTAGTAAGTCGGAGTCAAGGGCCGGGCGGCAGGAAATTCAGAGGCCCGAATAGTCCGTGCGGGCGGGGCGGAGCGGCGAGGCGGCGTCGGGCGCCGGCGTCGCGTCAGCAAGCTTGCCGGTCGTGCCGGAGGCGCTGCGGACATTGAGCTCGTAGGTATAGGAGGAGCCGAAGGTTGCTCCGAGCAAGCCGAAGGACAGCATCTCGGCCTGGGCCGGGCGCTTGCGCGCTATCTCCAGCGAGAAGTCCTCGGCGGCGCGGCGGTCTACCGGCGCAAAGCCCAGCACGTCGGGGTCAAGTGCGGCGGCGGAGGCCGTCTGGACGGGTTTGTCTTCGGATATGAGCGCAATGACGCCGTGGAAATCGTCCCTGGTGGCGACGGAGTTCGGCGTTTCGCAGAAGGAGCGGCCGTTGCGCAGCAGGGTTTCGAGGAAGCGGCAGTCCTTGCCGGTAATCATCGAAACGGCATGTTCGGTGAGGTCGCGGCCGGTCATGATGGCCGAGCTCAGTCCGGCGATCGTGAAGGCCTGGCCGACGGTCATCGCGCCGACCAGCGGCGCGGCGCATCCGGACAGCCCGAGACCGGCGGCCAGAACGGCCCCCAGCGCAAAACGCTTCATCGAGATATTCGTCATTGCCTAGAGCCCCCGTACGCAACTCGGGCGACGGCCCTGAATTCGGGCCGTCGACTTCGCGATCCGTGCCCCCACGAACCGCTTTCCGGCCCGCATTGCATCGAATTTAAGCATGTCTTGATGACGATATGCTTAACGCTGCCCTGCGGTCGTCCCGTTTCGGGAGCCTGCGCTTTCCCTATATCCCCGTCAATCGAAGGTGCAATTCTTGGTTAAATGTGACGCTCTGTTCATTGCGGAGGGCCGGGATTCACGCTACTAGCTCCCCAGACTTTGCAACCACGGGCGCGCGCGGCCTCGCGGCAAGAGATGCGCCCGACGACCCACAGGGGCTTCATCACATGGCGCGGAAGAAAATCGCTCTCATCGGCGGCGGCCAGATCGGCGGCACGCTTGCTCTCCTGGCTGGACTCAAGGAGCTTGGCGACGTCGTCATCTTCGACATCGCCGAGGGCCTGCCGCAAGGCAAGGCGCTCGACCTTGCCCAGACCTCGCCCGTCGAGGGCTACAACGCCGCGCTTTCGGGCGCCAACGACTACAAGGGCATCAAGGGCGCCGATGTCGTCATCGTGACGGCGGGCGTGCCGCGTAAGCCCGGCATGAGCCGCGACGATCTCCTCGGCATCAACCTCAAGGTGATGGCGCAGGTCGGCGAGGGCATCGCGAAATATGCGCCCAACGCCTTCGTCGTCTGCATCACCAACCCGCTCGACGCGATGGTCTGGGCGCTGCGTCAGTTCTCCGGTCTGCCCGCCAACAAGGTCGTCGGCATGGCCGGCGTTCTCGACAGCGCGCGCTTCCGCTATTTCCTCGCCGAAGAGTTCGATGTCTCGGTCGAGGATGTGACGGCCTTCGTGCTCGGCGGTCATGGCGACACGATGGTGCCGCTGCCGCGCTACTCGACGGTCGCCGGCATTCCGCTGCCCGACCTCGTCAAGATGGGCTGGACCACGAAAGAGAAGCTCGACAAGATCATCCAGCGCACGCGCGACGGCGGCGCGGAGATCGTCGGCCTGCTGAAGACCGGTTCTGCCTTCTATGCACCGGCGGCGTCCGGCATTGCGATGGCGGAAGCCTATCTGAAGGACCAGAAGCGCGTGATGCCCTGCGCGGCCTATCTCGACGGCCAGTATGGCCAGAAGGACGTCTATGTCGGCGTGCCGGTCGTGATCGGCGCCGGCGGTGTCGAGCGCATTGTCGAAATCGAGCTCAATGCGAGCGAGAAGAAAGCCTTCCAGAAGTCGGTCGATTCCGTCATCGGTCTGGTCAGCGCCTGCAAGAAGATCGACCCGAGCGTCGTCGCCGGCCGGTCGAAGAAGAAATAACGCGGTTCCCCGCGTACCGGTGAAAAAGGCCGCCTCACGGGCGGCCTTTTTTGTCGCTGTTGAGCGGAGGTCCGCGGGCGGTCTAAACTCCGCCGATGACGCAGCCCGGACGTGGCCGCGAAGCGAGGGGGGGGAAATTCGATGCGCATTGAAACGATCTGCCGCGCGCTTGCCGTTGCGGCCAGCCTTGTCGTGAGTTTCGCGCCGATTGCGGCGAAGGCCGATACCGGCATCGTGCTTTATCAGGATAGCAACTTCAACGGCCGCGGCGTCGGCGTGACCGGCGATGCTCGCGATCTCGGCCGCTTCAACGATGCGGCATCCAGCGTTCACGTGAATGGCGGCCGCTGGCTCCTCTGCGAACACGTCAATTTCGAGGGCCGCTGCATCACTATCGACCGCGACGTGCGCGATCTCGGACAGCTCGGCTTCAACGACAAGGTGTCGTCGATCCGCCGCGTCGATGATCGCCGCGATCATGATGGACGCGACCGGAACGACCGCGATGGCCGTTATGGCGGCAGGCGCGGCGACGTCGAGGTGTTTGCCGATGGGCAATTCGGCGGCGAGTCAAAAGTCTTCAGCAACGACATACGCGATTTCAGCGGCTCGGGCTTCAACGATCGCATATCGAGCATCAGCGTATATCGCGGCACGTGGCAGTTTTGCGAAAAGTCCGACTACAGGGGCCGTTGCATCACCGTATCGGGCGATGTTTCCTCCCTCGGCAATTACGGCCTCAACGACAAAATATCGTCGATGCGGCGCGTCCGCTGAAGCTCAGGCGGCAAGGCCCGGGCAGAGGGTCCGGAACAGCGGCACGTAGTGGTCGCGGAAGGTGATCGCTTCGGCGACCGCTCCGCTCTCCTTCAGCAGACGGCCGCGCCGGTCGTAGCGCATCGCCTGATCCTGGGCAGGCAGCGGCAAGGTGTGCCGGGCGTGGAGGAATTGTTCCTCGCCCGCCCGCTTCAGGCCGAGTGCGACGTTCTCTTCGCCGAGCTGGGCGGCGAGCGCCGGATAGGCGTTGGCGAAAGCGCGCGTCTTGGCTGCCAGTTCGTCGGCGCCGAGGATCGTCGAGACGCGCTCGGCGGCCAGAGCCTCGGGTGCTCTCTGCACTTCGTAAATTTCGCCCGCCGTTTCGCGCTGATGGATGAGCGGCACTTCATAGAGGGGGCAGCGCGGCCGGTTGGCGAGCGCGGCGAGCACGACCGGCAGGGCGATATCATGCAGCGGATTGTAGAACTCGGCTGAATCGCAATAGACCGCATCGACGTCGAGGCCGTCGAGAACGGCGGCAACGGCACGGCTGAGCGCGGCAAAACGCGCGGTATCGCCATTCAGAAGCGCCGCATAGAGATCGTTTTCCTGCGCGTTCAAAAAGGTGGCGTCAGCGGCGGCGCCGATGGAGGCGAGGCCGCGTCTGGTGTGGTCGACGCGGGTCTGGGAGCCGCCATCCGTCAGGAAAATCAGATGCGGTCTCTGCCGCTGGATCGTTCCCAGGACGGCGATCTCGTGGTTGGGATGGCTGAAGACCATCGCACTGCGTGTCATGATCGCGGCTTGCTCTGTGAAACCCGGCTATCTGTCATTTCCTCGAGAGAAGACATACGCTGGCATGGACCGCAAGAAAAATACCAAGGTTTCAATCTACATGCCAACCGCCGCTCCCCCGTTTCGCGTCGCGTTTTATGTCGATGGCTATTGGGGCGGCGAGGCAACGAGCCGGGCTCTGCGGCACAAGGTGGAAGCTCTGAGCGGGCGGGAAACCGCCAAACGGTTCGACTACAGAATTTTCTGTGCCGGGACGAACATGGCAAATCCGCGTATCCGGGTGCTGCGCAACTTCCATGATCTCGTGACGGACGCGTTCTTCGAGGCTGCCGACCTGCACGTTTTCGAGTTCGGCTGGCACTACGATATTTTCGACGCGATCCTTTTTTGTCCCGAGCAAAGCCGCACCGCTGCCTTCTATCACGGCATCACGCCGATCGAACTCTGCGCCGATCAGGACAAGGCGCGGCGCAGCCACATGCAGAAACGCAATCTGCTGACGGCCGACAGGGTTTTTTGCGCGAGCCCTTATACGTTGAGCGACCTGGCCCGGTTCGGTGTCGCGCCGGACCGGCTTCGGCTTTTACCTCTGCCGGTATCCCTGACACCGCGGGGCGCTGTGTCCAAGGCATCGGACGGTCCGATCGAACTTCTGCATGTCGGTCGTCTGACGCCGCATAAGGGTGCGTTCGATCTGGTCAGGGCGATGGCGGGCTTGGCGCCGGGCCTTGCGGTCAAACTCAGGATCGTCGGCGGCCGGGACGAGAAGGTTGCACCCGGCTATCACGAGAGCCTGAAACAGTTCATCGCGGCGAACGATCTCGGCGATGTCGTCGAGCTTGTCGGCGGCGTCGGGAACGACGCGGATCTGTCGGCTCTTTATGCGCGTGCCGAGGCGGTCATTCTGCCGAGTTATCACGACGGTTACTGCCTGCCCGTGATCGAGGCTTTCGCGCATGGCTGCCATGTCATCGCTTATGACGGCGCCAATCTGCCCAACATCGCAAACGGGCTCGGGATGCTGGTGCCGCAAGGCGACATTGGGGCACTCGGCGCCGCCATTGCCGCTTTCGTTGCCGCTGTGGCCGAGGCACGGCGCGGCGGCACGACGCCCGTCATTGCGACATCGAGCGGTCCTGTTGCGTTGGACAGGCATCGCCTCGCGCTTGCCGCCTATACGCAACGGTTCGACCGGCGGCTTTTCGAGGGAAGTTTCCTCGGCCAAGTCGAAGACCTGCTTATCCGGCCGCCCGCGCCAGCGGGTGGGCGGATCGCCAGGCCCGATTTTCCCCGTTTATGAGCCGCTTGCATCCTCACCACCACTGATTTAATGTGTTCCATTAAATCAGTGGCGCGGGGGGGCGGACCAGATGAAACGGATAGCCATAGTCGCAGGTGCGCTTGCCGCGCTGATCGTCGTCGCCTTCGCCGTTTTCTGGACTTCGCCCGCGCTGCAGGACAATTTCTTCAAGCGCGCAGTCGCCGGCCGGCTCGCCGGCACCGACCGCGCCGCGCTGCTCAATGACGGCGCGCTGCATATCCTGCTGTGCGGCACCGGCTCGCCGATGCCGGATCCTGCTCGCGCCAATGCCTGCACGGCGGTGATCGCCGGCGGCCATGTCGTCATCATCGATACGGGTCCGGGCTCATGGTCGTGCTTTGCACAGACGCGCATTCCGGCGGGCGCCATCGACGCGATCCTGCTGACACATCTCCATTCCGATCATATCGGCGCGCTGGGCGAGTTCGCCGTGCAGAGCTGGATCGCCGGCCGCAAGGTGCCGCTCGACATCTACGGGCCGGGCGCGCCTGAAAGCATCAAGCCGCCGCTCAACGCCGAAGGCCATGCCTACGGCACCTCCGGCGTCAACGAGGTCGTGCAGGGCTTTGCGACTGCCTATGACGCCGACGCCGCTTTCCGCATCGTTCATCACGGCGTCGATTATCTGGCACCCGAAGGCGCGCGGATGATCCCGCATGAGATCGCCAGGATGGCCCTCCATGTCGCGGTTTCCGTCTACGACAAGGACGGGCTGAAGATTTCGGCTTTTCTCGTCAATCATCATCCGATCGAGCCGGCCTTCGGCTACCGCATCGAATACAAGGGCCGCGTTGCGGTCGTCAGCGGCGACACCAGGAAGTTCGAGAACGTCGCCTTCTTCGCGAAGGACGCCGATCTTCTGGTGCATGAAGCCCTCGACGACGACATGGTGCGGATGATCGCAGGCGGTCTCGATCAGGCAGGCAATACACGGCTTGCGAAGATGGCGCGCGACACGATCAACTATCACACCTCCCCCGTCGAGGCGGCGGAGATCGCCAATGAAGCGCATGTGCAGCTGCTCGTCTTCAGCCACATCGTTCCGCCGCTGCCCAACGCACTTGCCCGGCACATGTTCATGCGCGGGGTCGATGCGGCGCGCGGGGCGGGCGACACGGTTCTCGGGCGCGACGGCTTCATGATCTCGCTGCCGGGGGGCTCCAAAGCGGTGGAGACGACCGATCTCTTCTAATGGCGGCCGTTAACGCTTGCGCTGCGGAGGTTGCGCCAGCTTATCCCCCGGTTTTTATTGAGATTTCTGTCAGTGAGGATTTCGCGATAGTCTGAATCTGGATTCAGCATATTGCGATTGCGTGGACGTTCTCGGGTGCTATAACTCGCCCCAAGCGCATTTCCATTCCGGGGGCGGCCGGTTCCGGCGTCCCTGTCCAGCCCGGACGATTCTCATGAACATTCACGAATACCAGGCCAAAGCCGTGCTTGCGAAGTACGGCGTGCCGGTTCCCCGCGGCGGCGCGGCCTTCTCGCCCGAAGAGGCGGTGGCGCAGGCGCAGAAGCTCGACGGGCCGGTCTGGGTCGTCAAGGCGCAGATCCACGCCGGCGGGCGCGGCAAGGGCGGCGGCGTCAAGGTCGTGAAATCGATCGACGATGTGAAAGCGGAAGCGACGCGCATGCTCGGCATGACGCTCGTCACGCATCAGACGGGGCCTGAGGGCAAGCTCGTCCAGCGCATCTATGTCGAAGACGGCTCGAACATCAAACGCGAACTTTATCTCTCGATGGTTGTGGACCGTGCCACGTCCCGCACGTCCTTCATCGTCTCGACCGAAGGCGGCATGGACATCGAGGAAGTGGCGCACAAGACGCCCGAGAAAATCCTCACCTTCTCGGTCGATGTGGCGTCGGGCATCCAGCCTTTCCACGGCCGCAAGGTCGCCTATGCGCTCGGCCTCGAAGGCGACTAGGTGAAGCAGGGCGTGGCGCTGATCGATAAGCTCTACAAGGCGTTCACCAGCGAGGACATGAGCCTTCTCGAAATCAATCCGCTGGTCGTCACCGGCGAGGGCAACCTCATCTGCCTCGATGCGAAGGTGAACTTCGACGACAACGCGCTCTTCCGCCACAAGGACATCGTGGAACTCCGCGACATCTCGGAAGAAGATCCGGCTGAAGTCGAAGCGTCGAAATACGACCTCAACTACGTCAAGCTCGACGGCCAGATCGGCTGCATGGTCAACGGCGCCGGTCTCGCAATGGCGACGATGGACATCATCAAGCTCTACGGCTCGGAGCCGGCGAACTTCCTCGATGTCGGCGGCGGCGCGACCAAGGAAAAAGTCACGGCGGCGTTCAAGATCATTCTCTCCGACAAGAACGTCGAAGGCATTCTGGTCAACATTTTCGGCGGCATCATGCGTTGCGACATCATCGCCGAAGGCGTCGTCGCGGCGGCGAAGGAAGTGAAGCTTCACGTGCCGCTGGTCGTGCGCCTCGAAGGCACGAATGTCGAACTCGGTAAAAAGATCATGGCCGATAGCGGCCTACCCATCATCTCCGCCGACAATCTCGCCGACGCGGCCGAGAAGATCGTCAAAGCCGTCAAGGGAGCCCGCTAATGTCCGTTCTCGTCGGCAAGAATACGAAAGTCATCACGCAGGGCTTCACCGGCAATCAGGGCACGTTCCATTCGGAACAGGCGATTGCCTATGGCACCAAGATGGTGGGCGGCACCTCGCCCGGCAAAGGCGGCCAGACACATTTGGGTCTCCCCGTCTTCAACACGGTCGCCGAGGCGGTCGCCAAAACCGGCGCGACGGCGAGCGCCATCTACGTGCCGCCGCCGTTTGCGGCCGATGCGATCCTCGAGGCGATCGACGCGGGCATCGAGCTTGCCGTCTGCATCACCGAGGGCATTCCCGTTCTCGACATGGTCAAGGTGAAGCGCGCGCTTTCGGGCTCGAAGACGCGCCTTGTCGGCCCGAACTGCCCCGGCGTCATCACGCCCGGCGAATGCAAGATCGGCATCATGCCCGGCCACATCCACAAGCGCGGATCGGTCGGTATTGTCTCGCGCTCGGGCACGCTTACATATGAAGCGGTTCACCAGACGACCGCCGTGGGTCTCGGCCAGACGACCTGCATCGGCATCGGCGGCGATCCCGTCAACGGCACAAACTTCATCGACTGCCTCGACCTGTTCCTCAACGACCCCGAAACCCAGTCGATCATCATGATCGGCGAGATCGGCGGCTCGGCGGAAGAAGACGCGGCGGAGTTCCTGAAGGCCTCGAAGATCAAGAAGCCGGTCGTCGGCTTCATCGCGGGCGTGACCGCTCCTCCCGGACGACGGATGGGCCATGCCGGCGCCATCATCTCCGGCGGCAAGGGCGGCGCGGGCGACAAGATGGAAGCGATGCGGTCCGCAGGGATCACCGTCGCGGCCTCGCCCTCGGCGCTCGGGACGACTCTCGTCGAGGTGCTGAAGGGCCGCAAGTAGCGCGGATTGTTCTCCAGGCAAATGGAGAAATATTCGCGGAATTGTAAATGGCTTGTTGATCTGCCTCGTGTAGGATTCATCACTTGGCAAGATATGGCATGACCGCTTCAAACAGGGGGTGCGGGTGTTCCCTGCACCGGCCACCAAAATGAGCAATGACAGTGCCCGCGAGCGCCTGGAGCGCACCTCCTTTCTCTACGGCGCCAATGCGGCTTTCGTCGAACAGCTCCACAGCCGCTATCAGCAGGACCCCAATTCGGTCGATGCGGAATGGCGGACCTTCTTTGAAGGGCTGGGCGATACTCCCGAAGAGGTTCTGAAAGAAACGCGCGGCGCGTCCTGGACGCGGCCGGACTGGCCGGTGCTTGCCAATGGCGAGCTCGTCAGCGCGCTCGACGGCAACTGGGCCGCCGCCGAAAGTCAGATCAAGCAGAAGGTCACGGAGCGCCGGTCCGGCGCCTCGGAGGCGGAAATCCGCGCGGCGACGCTCGATAGCGTCCGGGCGCTGATGATGATCCGGGCCTATCGCATTCGCGGCCATCTCGATGCCGACATCGATCCGCTCAATCTGCGGCCGAAGTCGCAGCATCCGGAATTGCAGCCTGAAAGCTACGGCTTCGGTCCCGACGATCTCGACCGGCCGATCTTTATCGACATGGTGCTCGGTCTGGAAACAGCGACCGTGCGCCAGATGCTCGACATTCTGCGCCGCACCTATTGCGGCACGATCGGCGTCGAGTTCATGCATATCGGCGACCCGGAAGAGAAGGCCTGGATTCAGGAACGCATCGAAGGGCCGGACAAGGAAGTCGCCTTCACCGAAATGGGCCGGCTTGCTATTCTCGACAAGCTGATCGCGGCGGAAGGTTTCGAGCGGTTCGCGGGCGTCAAATATATCGGCACCAAGCGGTTCGGCCTCGACGGCGCCGAAGCGATGATCCCGGCGCTTGAACAGATCATCAAGCGCGGCGGCAATCTCGGCGTGAAGGAAATCGTTTTCGGCATGGCCCATCGCGGGCGCCTCAACGTGCTCGTCAATGTGCTGTCCAAGCCCTATCGCGCCATCTTCCACGAATTCAAGGGCGGTTCGTCCAACCCGGAAGACGTCGATGGGTCGGGCGACGTCAAGTATCACCTCGGTGCATCGTCCGATCGCGAGTTCGACGGCAACAAGGTGCATCTGTCGCTGACTGCCAATCCCTCGCATCTCGAAATCGTCGATCCGGTCGTGCTCGGCAAGGCGCGGGCGAAGCAGGATCAGCTCCATGACGGCCAGCGCGGCTCGGTCATTCCGCTGCTCATTCACGGCGACGCGGCCTTTGCGGGCCAGGGCGTCGTTGCCGAATGCCTGGGGCTCTCGGGCCTGAAGGGGCACCGCACCGGCGGCTCGATCCATTTCATCATCAACAATCAGATCGGCTTCACGACGAGCCCGATCTTCTCGCGTTCCTCGCCCTATCCCTCCGACGTCGCCAAGATGGTGCAGGCGCCGATCTTCCATGTGAACGGCGACGATCCGGAAGCGGTCGTGCATGCGACGAAGATCGCGACCGAGTTCCGCCAGCGTTTCAACAAGCCTGTCGTCGTCGACATGTTCTGCTACCGGCGCTTCGGACATAACGAGAGCGACGAGCCGAGCTTCACGCAGCCCCTGATGTACAAGAAGATCAGGAGCCATCCGACGACGCTCGAAATCTATTCCGAGCGCATCGTGAAGTCGGGGCTGCTGACGGCCGAGCAGGTGGCAAGCCGCGTCGAGGCGTTCAGGCAGCAGCTCGAATCGGAATTCGAGGCGTCCAACAATTTCCGTCCCAACAAGGCCGACTGGCTGGACGGGCGCTGGGCCGGCCTTGGCCGCGCCGAGGGCGAAGCGCAGCGCGGCGAGACGGGCGTCGATCTGAAGGTTCTGACCGATATTGGTCGCAAGCTTTCGGACGTTCCGGAAGGCTTCAACATTCACAAGACCATCCAGCGGTTCATGGACAACCGCCGCAAGATGATCGACACCGGCGAAGGCATCGACTGGGGCATGGCGGAGGCGCTCGCTTTCGGCACGCTGCTCAACGAGGGGATCAAGGTTCGCCTGTCGGGTCAGGATTCCGAGCGCGGCACCTTCGTGCAGCGCCATTCGGTGCTGAACGATCAGGAAACCGAAGACCGCTACATTCCGCTGAACCATCTGAGCGACACGCAGGCGCCCTACGAAGTCATCAACTCGATGCTGTCGGAAAACGCCGTGCTGGGTTTCGAATACGGCTACAGCCTCGCCGAGCCCAATGCGCTGACGCTGTGGGAAGCGCAATATGGCGACTTCGCCAATGGCGCGCAGGTCGTCGTCGATCAGTTCATCTCGTCGGGCGAGCGCAAGTGGCTGCGCATGTGCGGCCTGGTGATGCTGCTGCCGCATGGCTATGAAGGCGCGGGGCCCGAGCATTCGTCGGCCCGCCTCGAACGCTATCTGCAGATGTGCGCGGAAGACAACATGCAGGTCGTCAACTGCACGACGCCCATGAACTATTTCCATGTGCTGCGCCGGCAGATGCACCGCAAGTTCCGCAAGCCGCTCATCATCATGACGCCGAAGTCGCTGCTCCGGCACAAGCGCGTCGTTTCGCGGATCGAGGAATTCGGGCCGGGCTCAACCTTCCACCGGGTGCTCTGGGACGATGCCCAGATGCTGAAGGGCGAGAAGACCAAGCTGGTCGCCGACGACAAGATCAAGCGCGTCGTGCTCTGCTCGGGCAAGGTCTATTACGACCTCTACGAGGAGCGCGAAAAGCGCGAGATCAACGACGTGTATCTGTTGCGCGTCGAACAGTTTTATCCCTTCCCGGCGAAATCGCTGATGACCGAGCTCCTGCGCTTCAAGGACGCCGAGATCGTCTGGTGCCAGGAAGAGCCGAAAAACATGGGCGGCTGGTCGTTCATGGAGCCCAATATCGAATGGGTGCTCGATCAGGTCGGCGCGCGCTATCGCCGTCCGCGTTATGCGGGCCGTCCGTCCTCGGCGGCGACGGCGGTCGGCCTCATGAGCAAGCATAACCAGCAGCTCAACCAGCTTCTGACGGATGCGCTGAGCATCGACTGAGATTATCGATTGAGACGCGGAAAAAGGCGGAACGGGAATGGCCACGGAAATCAAGGTGCCGGCGCTCGGCGAATCGGTGACGGAAGCGACCGTCGCTCAATGGTTCAAGCAACCGGGCGATGCGGTGACGGTGGACGAGCCGCTGGTCGAACTTGAGACCGACAAGGTGACGGTCGAGGTGCCGGCTCCGGCATCGGGCGTTCTTTCCGAGGTCATGGTGAAAAGCGGCGAGACGGTCAATATCGGCACGGTGCTGGGCGCGATCGGCGAGGGTGCCGGCAAGGCTGCCGCGAAGCCCGCCGCGAAGAAAGAAGAACCCAAAAAGGCCGAGGCGCCGA
>DASVNC010000260.1:0-4906 GCA_036384055.1 Parvibaculum sp. | reverse complement strand
GTCCTTGGCCGGTCGAGCCCAAGCCGCTCAAGCGCCCGCCCATCGGCGGCATCTGGCGCAGGGCCGAAAAGCCCGCCAAGCGCCAGCGCGGCAAGGCCCGCAGGCGAGGCCGATTTCAACATCTGCAACGGCTCGAGCAGGCGCTCCTCCGTCGCGGTGAAGTCGCTGCCGAACGGAAATGCCGGCAGCAGCCCCACGGCGGCGGCATCGCCCAAGGCGGCGGCGATCCGCTCCGGCGTGTTCTGCCGCTGCGCGGGCGGAATTTCATAATCCGCCTCGATCTTGCCGGACGCTTTCGCCCGCTTGAGCAGGCCGGGCTGGAAGCGGCTGTCGGCAACCGAAAGCATCGCGGCGATCACATCGCGGTCCGATTTGCCCCGGAGATCGGCGACGCCATATTCCGTCACCACGATGTCGCGCAGATGACGCGGGATCGTTTCATGCCCGTAGGACCAGAGAATGTTGGAAACGAGCTTGCGCCCCGACCCGCGCGTCGACTTCAACGCGATGATCGAGCGAGCCTCTTCCAGCTCGAAGGCCTGGGCAACAAAGTTGTATTGTCCGCCGACGCCGCTGACCACGCGCCCGTCCTCCAGCGCGTCTGAAACGACCGCGCCAAGCAGCGTCACCATCATCGCATTGTTGACGAAGCGCGCCCGGACACGCTGGCGGCGCTTCGTCGCTTCGTCGCCATAGAGATCGTTGGTGAAGGAAATCGCCGTCATCCGCAGCTTCGCCAGCGACGCCGCGTCCATCTCACGCAAGCTGCGATAGAACCCCCGCGTGCCCAGGAAGAAGGCCGCATGAAGAAGCACGCCGTCAACCTCGCGCTTCAGGATCCCGGCCTTGACGAGTTCCAGAAACGCCTCGACGAACATTTCACTGACGCCGTAGAGCCCTTCGTCGAAAGGCGCGTCATGATGCAGCGGGTCGCTGCCCGCATCCGGCGAGAGCGCCGCAACGATCCTGGCGAACGTCGCATTGTCGCGGTGGCGCAGGATCAGCGTCTTCACGGCGGCGTCGGCGATCTGGCCGATGCCGATCTGCAGCGTGCCGCCATCGGCGATGAGCCGCGCGATGTGAAAGCCGGTCGCGTATTCGGCGAGGCTGATCGGCTCTTTCGGCGCGGAAAACAAAGGAAAATCAGTCGCCGGACTATCCAGCACATGGCTGAAAACCTCGGCGGAAAGATCGCCCGCGCCCGGCATGAAGGGCATCTCCGAATTGACCTGCCCGATGAATTTGAAGTCGATCTTGCCTGCCTGCCGCGCCTTCAGGAGATCGAGCGTGATGTCGGTATTGCCGCCGAGCCCATAGCGCGTCTCGCCGCCGGTGACACGCTTGGCGACGAGCTGCGCCACGACATTGACGCCCCGCGCCAGAATATAGCTCTGCGCATGGGTGTAGTTGGCGGAGATGTAATTCCGCTGCGCGCTCGGCACCGAAAGCCAGCGCCCGGCCAGAAAGAAGAACTCGTTCACCTCGACATTGGGCGGCAGCCTGCCCGCATGCGCCGCCTCCGCATAGGCAAGCGCCGGATAGCCGCCGAACACCCGTTTCAGGAACGGATCGAGAAACCGCCTTTCGAGATCGCTCGACGGCTTCGGCACCTCCGGCGTCAGCGCCGTGAAAATGCACAGGTCGATCGCGGGATCGGCGACGGCGCGGGCGTAAAGCGCATTGGCGACATGGTTCGCCTTGCCGATGCCGAGCGGCAGGGCAAGCACGATGGTCTTGCCGACTTCGCGGATGATGTCGTCGGCAAGCGCCTCGGCATCGTCGAATTGCATCGGAAGGGTCACGCCGCCGCACCTGGCGCGACGGGACGCGGATGGCCATTGTCATCGACCGCGACATAGGTGAACTTTCCCTGCGTCACGGCGATGGCGTCCGTCTCCTTGCGCCGGATGACCCAGGCCTCGATGTTGACCGCGACCGACGTCGTTCCGATGTGAATGAGGTCGGCATAGATGCAGACGACATCGCCGACGAAGACCGGCTTGCGGAACGTCATCGCATCGACGGCGACCGTCACGCAGCGGCCGCTGGCAATCTTCGAGACGAATATCTCGCCCGCAATGTCCATCTGGCCGAGCAGCCAACCGCCGAAGATATCGCCATTCTGGTTGGTGTCGGCCGGCATCGCCAGGGTCCGGATGGCAAGTTCGCCGCGCGGTGCCTCGATGCCGGAACTGCCGCTCGCCTCTGCCATCGCATTGCCTCCGGATGATCGCCGGTTCGGGACGGTGACCGGCGTTCCCGCCAGACTATTCAAAATTATGTTGAAACAATGAAATTTCGGGGCGGCCTCCGCCGGCGCAGGCCAGGGCGCGCCCATTTCGTCAGGAGGCCCATTTCGTCAGGAGAAGGACCAAGACATAAAGAGGATGGAGCCCGGCGGGTCCGAAGAGGGCTATCTCCGTGACCAAAAAGGGGGCAGGCGCCCCGCCCCGGCCCGCCTTCTTGCAGGCCCCGCTCCAATCATGCGATAGAAGCCTTCACCCAAGGCCCTGAATAAAGGCCCAGAACGAAGGAACAAGCATGGCTCCGAAGGCCCCGAGAAAAGTGCGCAAGGTCGTTTTTCCCGTGGCGGGCCTCGGCACGCGGTTCCTGCCCGCGACCAAGACGATCCCCAAGGAAATGCTGACCGTCGTCGACAAGCCCGTCATTCAGTACGCGGTCGAGGAAGCGATCGAGGCCGGCATCGAGCATTTCGTTTTCGTCACCGGCCGCGGCAAAGGTGCGATTGAGGATCATTTCGATCTTGCCTATGAGCTGGAAGCAACGCTGAAGGCGCGCGGCAAGACCGCCGAAATCGAAGTCCTGAAGGCCAGCCGCCCCGCGGCCGGCGCGGCAAGCTTCGTCCGCCAGCAGGAACCTCTGGGGCTTGGCCACGCCGTCTGGTGCGCCCGCGACATCGTCGGCGACGAGCCCTTCGCGCTCGCCCTGCCCGACATGCTGATCCATGCCCGGCCCGGCTGCTTTGCGCAGATGATCGACATCTACGAGAAGCATGGCGGCAACATCGTCGCCGTCGAAGAAGTGCCGCACGAACACGTCAACCGCTACGGCATCGTCGCGCTGGGCGAGAGCTTCGGCGATACGACGAACAAGATCACCGGCATGGTCGAGAAACCGAAAATCGAGGAAGCGCCCTCGAACCTCATCATTTCCGGCCGCTACATCCTGCAGCCTGAAATCTTCGCCAAGCTGGCGATGCAGAAGCCGGGCGCCGGCGGCGAAATCCAGCTCACCGACAGCATGATCGCGCTGCTCGCCGAACAGGATTTCTTCTCCTATCGTTTCGCCGGAACGACCTATGATTGCGGCGACAAGATCGGCTACCTCGCGGCGAATGTCGTCTACGCGCTCAACCGCCCCGACATCGCTCCGAAATTCCGCCCCGTCCTCGACAAGCTGCTCGGCCGCTGAGCAATATTCCGCAACGGCGCTCCCCTGAAAGAGGCTCGATATGAAAGTCACGATGATCGGCACAGGCTATGTCGGCCTGGTGACGGGCGCCTGTTTTGCCGATCTTGGGCATGAGGTCATCTGTCTGGACAATGACGCGGGCAAGGTCGAGCGGCTGCGCAACGGCGAAATCCCGATATTCGAGCCCGGCCTCGAGGACATGGTGCAGCACAATGTCGGCGCCAAACGCCTGAGCTTCACCACCTCCTATGCCGACGCCGTTCCCGGCCGCGATGCCGTCTTCATCGCCGTCGGCACGCCGACCAAGGAAACGGACGGCAGCGCCGATCTGTCCGCCGTTTATGCAGTGGCGCGCGAACTCGCCCGCCACCTGACGAGCTATACCGTCATCGTCGACAAATCGACGGTGCCGGTCGGCACCGGTGATGAGGTTGACGCCATCATCCGCAAGGAAAATCCGAAGGCCGAATTCGACGTGGCGTCGAACCCGGAATTCCTGCGCGAAGGCTCCGCCATCGACGATTTCATGAAGCCCGACCGCGTCGTCGTCGGCGTCAACACCGACCGTCCCCGTTCGATCATGCAGGCGCTCTACCGGCCGCTGACCATGAACGAGACGCCGATGATCTATACGAGCCGCGCGACGGCCGAGCTCACCAAATATGCCGCCAACGCCTTCCTCGCCACCAAGGTTACTTTCATCAACGAGATTGCCGACATCTGCGAACGTGTCGGCGCCGACGTGCAGGACGTCTCGCGCGGCATCGGTCTCGACAGCCGCATCGGTCCGAAATTTCTGCAGGCGGGTGCGGGTTTCGGCGGCTCCTGCTTCCCCAAGGACACGCTGGCGCTCACCGGCACGGCGCGCAACGTCGGCAGCCCGACGCTGATCGTTGAAGCGGTGATGGAAGCCAACAGCGAGCGCAAGCGCCGCATGGCAAAGAAAATCATCGCGGCCTGCGGCGGCAACCTGAAGGGAAAAACGCTGGGCGTCCTCGGCGTCACCTTCAAGCCGAACACCGACGACATGCGCGACGCGCCGAGCCTCGACATCGTGCCGCTGCTGCAGGAAGCCGGCGCCCATATCCGCGCCTACGATCCCGAAGGCATGCATGAAGCCCGCAAATATCTCAGCAACATCGAATGGACGAGCGACGCCTACAGCGTCATGCCCGGCGCCGATGCGCTGCTGATCCTGACCGAGTGGAACGAGTTCCGCGTTCTCGACTTCGAACGCATCAAAAGTCTGCTGAAGGCGCCGCTGATCATCGACCTGCGCAACATCTACGCGACCGCCGAGATGGCGGCGGCGGGCTTCACCTATCACTCGGTGGGTCGAAACGTGGTGTCGTCGGCTAAAGCGTAACCTTCAAAAGGCATTCTCGCCGAACAGCCCGTAAAAGGGCGTCAGCAGCAGAATCTTGAGGTCGAGCCAGAGCGACCAGTTCTCGATGTAATAGAGATCGTATTCGAC
>DASVNC010000259.1:0-1836 GCA_036384055.1 Parvibaculum sp. | reverse complement strand
GAGCGTCTGATTATAGGCGCGGCCCCTCTGATAGGCGTCATCGACTTCGATACCGTCGAATGTCGAGAGCGCCTTGTAGATGAGGATTCCATTGACGCCGAAGACGAGGGCGAAGGAGGCAAGGAGGACGAAGAGAAAGCGGCGGCCAGTGAGGGCACCGAAGCGGCCTGTCGGCACGAAATCGCTGCGTTGAGCTGTCATGGCGTCGGTCCTCTGAAGGTCGTGTCGGCAACCGTTCTGCCGCCGGTCTCTTCTTCCGTCACAACAAACCGGAGCGCGGCCTCGCCGTCCTTGAGCGCCGTCAGGCGATTGCCGGGCACACTTACGAAAAGCCGGAGGTTCTTCAGCGTGTCGGGACCAAGCTCGGCGCGCGCCGCGTCGGAACCCTGCACTTGCGCCATTACTTGCGCGCCATCCATGCCCTCCACCGAAACCTTGAAGACGTGCGGCACGTGGTCCTTGTTGATGACCTTGAGATTATAGCCGTTCCGGATGCTGCCGTCGGACAACACGACATAAAGAGGATTGCGGTCGCGCAGAACGCCGAGCTCCGTCACCGGCCTGTTGACCAACGCAAACAGCATGACGCCCGCAACGGCCAAAAGCACCAGGCCATAGACGATCGTGCGCGGCCGCACGAGGTTGAATCGTTCCGCTTCGCCGCGGCGGCGGCGTTCCTGATTATCGTTGGTATCGTAGCCGATCAGCCCGCGCGGCCGCTCGACCCGGTCCATGATCTCGTCGCAGGCATCGATGCAGAGCGCGCACTGGATGCATTCCATCTGCATGCCGTTGCGGATGTCGATGCCCATCGGGCAGGCGGCAACGCATTGACCGCAGTCGATGCAATCGCCGCGGCCTTCCCAGCTCGTCCCTTTTTTGTGCGGTCCCCGCTTTTCGCCGCGGTCTTCCTTGTAGCTGACGAGAAATGTGCTTTCGTCGAACATCGCGCCCTGTATGCGCGGCCAGGGGCACATATAGATGCAGACCTGCTCGCGGGCGATGCCGCCGAACGAATAGGTCGTCAGCGTGAAGATCGCGATGAAGAGATAGGCAAAGAGCGGCGCGTCGAAATGAGCAAGCTGCATCGCCAGCGACGGCGCATCGGCGAAATAGAAAACCCAGGCGCCGCCCGTCAGAAGCCCGATCAAAACCCAGGCGGAATGTTTTGCGAGCTTGCGCAAGACCTTCGACACGGTCCAGGGGCCACGGTCGAGCCGCATGCGCGCCGAACGATCGCCCTCGAAAAAGCGTTCGACATGGATAAAGAGGTCCGTCCAGACCGTCTGCGGGCAGGTATAGCCGCACCAGGCACGCCCGGCGACGCTGGTCACGAGAAAGAGACCCAGTGCTGCGAGAATGAGCAAGCCGGTGATGTAGTAAAATTCCTGCGGCCAGATCTCGATGAAGAAGAAATAGAAACGGCGGTTCGGAAAATCGAGCAGCACGGCCTGATCGGGAAGCCCCACGCCCCGGTTCCAGCGCAGCCACGGCGTTCCGTAATAGATCGACAGCGTGACAAGCATGACGAGCCATTTCGCGCGGCGGTAAACGCCATGCACGAGCTTGGGATAGACCCTCACCCGGCCTTCGTAAAGCGGGCTGTGCGATTGCCAGTCTATGGCCTTCGCGTTTTCTTCGCCGTCATGAAAAACATGATCGGCGGAGGCAATGTCTTTCGCCTCCGCCGCCAGGGCTTCCAGTTTCAGCGCCGCATTGGTCATGATTTCCAACTCTCGAAACAGATGTTACTTGCCGCCGCCGAGCGAGTGAATGTAGAGGGCAAGCTCCTTGATCGTGCCGGGCTGCAAACGGGCGCCCCAGGCCGGCATGACG
>DASVNC010000258.1:0-7403 GCA_036384055.1 Parvibaculum sp. | reverse complement strand
GCTCGCCCGGCGGGTTCGCGCAGGCGTCCCACTGGGCGGCATCGACCGCACCCAGTCCTTGCGCAACCTTGATGATGGCTTGTTCGGCGTCGCCCATGAGGAAAGTTTAGTGGATGTTTTCGGCGTCGTCATGAAAGAGAGATGAGAAGGCTCCGTGCTTCTTCTTATCCAATCGTCTTGCTCCGCTTTATGCGGGGCATCTCAGCCATTGCCGCACGAAAGAATGGCGTGGATGGCCCGGTCAATCCGGGCCATGACGGTATAGGAAGGCCCCTTAACTGAACTCAAAGATCGCCTCTATTTCAACAGCGATGTCGATGGGGAGGCTTGGGGCCGAGACCGCCGAGCGGGCGTGGCGGCCGACCTCGCCAAAAATATCGACCAGCGCGTCGGAGGCCCCGTTGATGACCGCGGGCTGTTGATTGAATTCGGGCGTTGAATTAACGAAGCCGAGCAGCTTCACAACGCGGGTCACGCGGTCGAGATCGCCGCCGACGGCTTCGCGCAGCTGGGCGACCACGTTCAGAGCCGTTACGCGGGCAGCCTTTCTGCCTTCCTCGACGTCGAGATCGCGGCCGAGCTTGCCTTTGAATTCCGGCCCGTTCGGGCCCATAGGCCCCTGGCCCGAAATGAAGACCAGCGAGCCGGTGACGACCCAGGGCACGTAATTCGCGACCGGGGCGGCCGCCTTGGGGAGCACGATGCCGAGTTCCCTGAGCCGTGCGTCGATCTTGCCCGCCATGTCCGGTCCTCCAGTTGCGCCTCTTTGGGGAGAGGTTATACCTAACTTGTGAGGGCCCGGCGGAAAAGCCCGAAAGGACGAATAATGAAGCTTGCGAACCGCACGCCTGCCGACGACGGACTGTTCATGCCGGCGGAATGGGAGCCCCATGCGGGCTGCTGGATGCAATGGCCGTCGCGCGGCGATGTCTGGGGCGAGCAGTTGCCGCAGGCTTATGGCGCCTATGCGCAGGTTGCCCGCGCCATCGCGCGTTTCGAGCCGGTGTCGATGGTCTGCCGTCCCGCCGACGCGCCGCAGGCGCGGCTGGCTTGCGGACGCGGGGTCGAAATCGTGCCCATCGAGATCGACGATTCATGGGCGCGGGATTCCGGCCCGATCTTCGTCATCGATGGCAAGGGCGGCGTTGCCGGCGTGCATTGGCGGTTCAACGCCTGGGGCAATGCCTATCAGGGATATGAGAACGACCGGAAAGTCGGTGCGTCCATTCTGGACCGGCTCGGCATGCGGCGCTATGACGGGCCGATGAATTTCGAGGGTGGTTCTATTTGCGCCGACGGTTACGGCACGCTGCTGACGACTGAGGAATGCCTGTTCAACGACAACCGCAATCCGGAATTGTCGCGCCAGCAGATCGAGGAGCGCATTGCGCTTTATCTCGGTGTCCGCCGCATCATCTGGCTCGATCAGGGTCTCGAAGACGACGAGACGGGTGGCCATGTCGATATGATTGCCTGCTTCGCGGGGCCGGGCCGCGTGCTCCTTCACATGCCTGATGACCACGGGGATGCGAATTTCGTCCGCATGCGCGAGAACAAACTGCGGCTCGAAGCGGCGCGGGACGCGCGCGGACAGAAGCTCGAAATCATCGAAGTGCCGCAGCCTGCGATCAACCGCAATCGGCCGGACGGGCGCAGGCTCTCGGCCTCGTATGTCAATTTCTATATCGCCAATGGCGGCATCGTGATGCCGGGCTTCGACGATCCGAACGATGCGCGAGCAAAAGAGATCGTTGCCGCCGCTTTTCCTGACCGCGAGGTCGTGCAGGTGCCGTCGCTGGCGATCGCCGCGGGCGGCGGCGTCATTCATTGCATCACGCAGCAGCAGCCGAAGGGTGCGCCGCTGCCCTGACGTCTTGTTCTATCGGATGATGTGAGCCGGATGCAGGCTCTCGCCGTCCGAGGACAGAATGTCCCGGTAGAGATCGACGCGCCGGTCGCGGAAAATGCCCCAGGCGACGCGCTGGCGCCGGTTCGCTTCGATGTCGAATGTCGCGGTCAATACCGCTTCCCCCGTTTCGCCGGCTTCCGCCACCTTGGCTCCGGTTGCATCGGTGATGAAGGACGAGCCGTAAAAGGCGATCGCGCAGCTTTCGCCCGTTTCGCGGCCGACGCGGTTTGATGCGACCACGGGCACAAGATTGGCCGCGGCGTGGCCCTGCATGGTGCGCTGCCAGTGATCGCGCGAATGGATCGTCTCGTCATGCGGCTCCGAGCCGATGGCCGTCGGATAGAGGATCACGTCGGCTCCCTTCAGGGCGAGAATGCGCGCGGTTTCGGGAAACCACTGGTCCCAGCAGATCGCCGCGCCGACACGGCCGATGCGCGTGTTCCAGACGCGAAAGCCGGTGTCACCCGGATTGAAGTAATATTTCTCGCGATAGCCGGGGCCGTCCGGAATATGCGATTTTCGGTAGATGCCGAGAATGTCTCCGCCGGCATCGATCATCACCAGCGAATTGTAGAGCGCATTGTTGGCGCGTTCGTAGATCGATACCGGCAGGACCACACCGAGTTCGGCCGCCAGCGCGCGCATGTGCCGGACCGCCGGGTTCTCGGCGACGGGCAGCGCGAGGTGCATGTAGTCAGGCTTCGTGTCCTTGCAGAAATAGGGCGTCTCGAAAAGTTCCTGCAGCAGGATCAGCTGTGCGCCTTGCCCGGCGCCCTCGCGGACGAGCTTTTCGGCGCGCGCGATGTTCTCGTCCCGGTCCCAGCCGCAGGCCATCTGTGTTGCGGCAACGGTGATCTGGGTCATGTAGTCATTCCATTTTGATGTCGATCAATGAGGCCGGGGGCCGGATCGTGTGGTCTTGCTCCACCGGCCGGGCCTGAATCAACGGCGCTGCGGTGGAGATAAGCGTTCATGGTTACCCACTATATCAGCACGCAGGATTTCCCGAAGGAAGAGCTGCTGAAGCTCATCAAGCTGATCGGGCTCTTGAAGCGCGCCGACAAGGAAGGCGCCTGCCCCAAGCTTCTCGCGGGCGCCTCGCTCGGCATGATTTTCGAGGAGCCGTCGACCCGCACGCGTGTTTCCTTTGAAGTGGCGATGACGAAGCTCGGCGGTCACGCGATCTACATGCGGCCGGGCGAAATTCACATGGGGGTCCGCGAGTCGATCGGCGATACGGCGAAGGTCGTTTCGCGCATGGTCGATGTCATCGAAGCCCGCACGCTGAAGCATTCCACAGTCGTCGATCTGGCAAAATATGCGACGGTACCGGTTTTCAACGGGTTGACCGACTACAACCATCCGACGCAGGTGCTTTGCGACGTTTTCACGATGCTTGAGCATGCGCCGGCGGGCAAGGAGCTCGAAGAATTCAACGTCACCTTCACCGGCGATGCGACCAATGTCTGCAACTCGCTGGCGATGATCTGCACGCATATGGGGATGTCGTTCACCCATGCGGCGCCGAAGGCCTATCAGATTTCCGAAGCGACGCAGGCGATTGCCCGCGCCAATTGCGAAAAGTCGGGCGGGCGGCTCACCGTTACCGATGATGTGAATGCCGCCGTCTCGGATGCGGACTTCATCTACACCGACCTTTGGTGGTGGGTGGGGCAGGAGGCCGAGATACCGGAGCGGACGAAAGCCTTCATGCCGAAATTCCAGGTTAACAGGGCGCTGCTCGCCAAGGCTCCGGCGCATGTGAAGGTCATGCACTGTCTGCCCGCCTCGCGCGGCGTCGAGGCGACCGACGAGGTGCTCGATTCTCCGCAGTCGATCATTTTCGATCAGGCCGAAAACCGTCTTCACACTGAGAAGGCGCTGCTTGTCTATTTCGTTTATCCGCGGCTGAAGCGCGCGTCCGACGCGCTGGTTCAGCACCACCAGGGTGTCATCGAAGCATTCATTAATTCCTGACTCTCGACAGGCGCTCTCCGAAAGAGGAAAGATCATGACAGACATCGTTCAGATGCAGACGGGGAGCCGGGGCGCGGGGTTCAGAAAAGTGATGCGGGGGCTCGATATGACCCTCTTCACCGTCTGCGCCATTCTGGTGATCGATCAGCTCGCCGCCTCCGCCGCCATCGGGCCGCAGGCCGTGTTCTGGTGGATTTTCACGATGATCTTTTTCTTCGTTCCCTACGGCCTTATTACGGCGGAGCTCGGCAGCACCTATCCGGACGAAGGCGGCATCTACGCCTGGGTGAAACGCGCTTTCGGCCCGCGCTGGGGCGGACGGACGGCGTGGCTCTGGTGGATCAACGTCGCCTTGTGGCAGCCTTCGGTCTTCATCATCTTCGCCGGCATTCTTTCGGCGCTGTTCTTTCCCGATATGTCGCTGTGGACCAAGATCGCGATTGCCGTCGTGCTCACCTGGGCGACCGTCTGGGTCAACATCATCGCGCTTGATGTCGGCAAATGGGTGCCCAATGTCGGCGCCGTCTTCAAGGCTGCGATCATGCTCGTGATCGGTTGCGGCGGCTTCTGGTATGCGACCGAGCATGGTGTGGCCAATGCATTTACGCTCGACAGCATGATGCCGAGCTGGGGTGCGCCGCTCGCCTTCCTGCCGGTCATCGTCTACAACTTCATGGGCTTCGAGCTGATGTCGGGCGCCGGCGCCGAAATGAAAAATCCGGGACGCGATGTGCCGGTTGCGATCGTCACGGCGGGCGTTCTCATCGCCGCCTTCTATCTTCTCGGCACGGTCGGCATCCTCATCGCGCTGCCGATCGACCAGATCAATGTCGTCAGCGGCATCGTCGATACCTTCCACAAGCTCTTCGGCGAGACAGGCGCCGGCGCCTCCGTGGCGGTCGCACTCGGCTGCATGGCCATGTACACATTCTTCGCCAATATGGTGACGTGGACGATCGGCGCGAACCGTTCGGCCTCTGAGGCGGCGAACGAAGGCGATCTGCCGGGTGCCTTCGCGCGGCTGCACAGCGTACACAAGACGCCCGTTGCGGCTGCGGTCGCGACCGGGCTGGTCAGCACCCTCGTGATCGTCGTTTACGGCTTCATGGCAGGCAGCGCCGAGGATCTCTTCTGGTCGCTCTACGCTTTCTCTTCCGTGGTGTTTCTGCTGCCTTACCTTGCGATGTTCTTCGCCTTCCGCAAGCTCCGCAATGCCGATGCGGCCCGGCCGCGGCCTTATCGCGTGCCTGGCGGCGACGGCGTTGCGACGCTCCTGGCCGGCATCTGCGGTCTCTTCATTCTGCAGGCGATTGTTCTCTTCATCTATCATCCGGGCGACTTCCAGTGGAGCTATGCGCTGCCGATCGTCATCGGCGTCATCGTGACTGCCATCGTCGGTGAAATTCTCGTGCGTCTCGGAAAGAAAGCGTAACCGCGATGAGCCGTTTGTTGCGTGGCATGCCCGCCGCCGACGGGTTCCGCATGCCGGGAGAGTTCGAGCCGCATGCGGGCACCTGGCTGCTGTGGCCCGAGCGCCCCGATAATTGGCGTCTCGGCGCCAAGCCCGCGCAGCATGCTTTTGCCGCCGTCGCTTCCGTGATTGCCGAAAGCGAGCCTGTCACGGTCGGGACTTCACGGCGGCAGTTCCAACATGCGCGCGCGCTTCTGCCGCCGCGGGTCCGGGTCGTCGAAATGGCGAGCAACGATTCCTGGATCAGGGATTGCGGGCCGACCTTCGTCGTCAACGACGAGGGCGAGGTGCGGGCTGTCGACTGGCAGTTCAACGCCTGGGGCGGGCTCGACGGCGGGCTCTATTTTCCCTGGGACGAGGACGAGCTCGTGGCGCTCAAGGTTGCCGAAATCGAACGCGCCGACCGCTATCGCGCGCCGCTGGTTCTCGAAGGCGGGTCGATCCACGTCGATGGCGAAGGCACGCTGATCACGACGGAAGAATGCCTCCTCAATCCCAACCGCAATCCGACGCTGGCGCGCGGCGACATCGAAAAACTTCTGGCGCAGTATCTCAAGATCAACAGGATCATCTGGCTCGAACGCGGCGTCTTCGATGACGAGACCAGCGGCCATGTCGACAATCTGTGTTGTTTTGTCCGGCCGGGCGTTGTCGCGCTGACATGGACGGACGACCAGGCGGACCCGCAATACGACATATCTCACGACGCTTTCGAGCGGTTGTCGAAGGCAAGGGACGCGCGCAACAGGGCGTTTGAAATTCACAAAATCCACCAGCCCGATCCGATCCTCATCACGGCGGAGGAAAGCGAAGGCGTCGATGCGGTGGAGGGCACCTTGCCGCGCCGGGCCGGGGACCGTCTGGCGGCGTCTTACGTCAATTTCTATATTGCCAACACGGTCGTGGCGATGCCGGCTTTTGGCGACCGCCACGATGCGAAGGCGGCGGAGACGCTTGCCGGGCTCTTTCCGAAACGACGGGTCGTTCCGCTGCCCGCTCGCGAGATCCTTCTTGGCGGCGGCAACATTCATTGCATCACCCAGCAGCAGCCCATGATGCTGCGCCGCTCGCAGGTGCATTGACATGAAGGTCGTGGTGGCAATCGGCGGCAACGCGCTGCTCAAACGGGGCGAGGTTTTGAGCGCCGAGAACCAGCGCGCCAACATGCGCCAGGCGGCGAGTGCGCTGGCCGCCATCGCGAAGGCGCATCAGCTTATTCTGGTCCACGGTAACGGGCCGCAGGTCGGACTTCTCGCGCTCGAAGCGGATGCCTATAAAGGCGCGCCGCCTTATCCCTTCGATGTGCTGGGCGCTGAATCGCAGGGCATGGTCGGTTACATCGTGGAGCAGGAGCTGCGACGTGCATTGCCTGCGCATGAGTTTGCCATGCTGCTGACGCAGACGCGGGTCGATGCCGACGATCCGGCCTTCACCGCGCCGTCGAAGCCGATCGGACCCGTTTACGGGGAAGCCGCGGCGCGGGCTCTGGCCCGCGAACGCGGCTGGTCGATTGCGCCGGACGGAAAAGGGTATCGCCGCATCGTCGCCTCGCCGATACCGGTCGAGATTGTCGAAATAGCTGCGATCAGAAAGCTCGTCGATGCCGGTGTTACGGTGATCTGCGCGGGCGGGGGCGGGGTGCCGGTCGCCCGATCGGCGGATGGCGGCCTGTCCGGTGTCGAAGCCGTCATCGACAAGGATCTTGCCGCGCAGGTGCTGGCCGTCGCTCTCGGCGCGGAGCGACTGGTCATACTGACCGATGTCGATGGCGTTTATCTCGATTGGGACAAGCCCGAGAGGAGGCTTTTGCGGGAGGCGAAAGCCGGCGATCTCATCAAAGGAAACTTCGCCAAGGGATCGATGGGGCCGAAAGTCTCCGCGGCATGCGCTTTTGCACTCTCCACCGGCCACCCGGCCGCTATCGGCAATCTTGCGGATGCGGCGCGGGTCATGAACGGCGAAGCGGGCACGCGCATCGTCGCCTGAACGCGAGCGGATCAGCCGTTGATAATCATGCGGGCGGCGCGGCTGCCCTTGTTCTTGTCG
>DASVNC010000257.1:0-12573 GCA_036384055.1 Parvibaculum sp. | reverse complement strand
GAAGACATGTCGCCGCCCGAGCCGCGCCTCCGCGAGATTGTCCCGCCCACCGCCGCCCGCGACGCGGGCGCCGGCCGGCCGACCAAGAAGGAGCGACGCCGGACAGACGCTTTCCATTCGGATTTCGGCGACGACCAGTTTTAGGACCAGGCGATGCTCGACAGGATCAAGGCCTTTCTGACCGGACCCGTGGAGACCGCGAAAGCGGGCTTCGACGAGCTCCAGATCGCGGTCGTCGCGCTTCTCATCCGGGCGGCGGCGACCGATGCGCATTTCGACGGCGCCGAACGCACGACGATTTCCGCTATTGCACAGCGCCATTTCGGACTTTCCGAGGGCGAAGTCGAGCGGCTGATCGAAATCGCCGCCCGCGACGAGGCCGAGACGATGGATCTCTTTCGCTGGACGCAGGCGATCAAGCGGCGCTATGACGAGGCGGAGCGGATCGGCCTGATCGAGAAGCTTTGGGAAGTCGTTTACGCCGACGGCGTGCTCGACGACTATGAAGCCAACCTGTTGCGGCGCGTTGCCGGGCTGATATACGTTCCCGATCGCGAGTCCGGCCAGGCGCGTTTGCGCGTCATGGCAAGGCTCGGACTCGGCTCTCCTGAAAACTGATCGCCGGAGAGACGAGCCCTCGAAGCACCGAAGCCGAAACAGCCATCAGGCTGGGGAGAATTTGATGACCTATGTTGTGACCGAAGCCTGCATCCGCTGTAAGTACATGGACTGCGTGGAGGTCTGTCCGGTGGATTGCTTCTACGAAGGCGACAACATGCTGGTCATTCATCCCGATGAATGCATCGATTGCGGCGTCTGCGAACCGGAATGCCCCGCCGAGGCGATCAAGCCGGATACCGAATCCGGTCTCGAACAATGGCTCGAGGTAAACGCCGAATACGCCTCGAAGTGGCCGAACATCACGATCAAGCGCGAGGCGCCCTCTGATGCCGACGAGTGGCAGGGCGTCGCCGACAAGTTCGAGAAGTACTTCAGCACGGAGCCCGGCGAGGGCGACTGATGCGACCATAGCGCCGGACCGGTCGGATCCGGCGTTCGTACCTGCGGTACGATCCGGGGAGGGGTTGGCTGAGAGCCGCTCCTATCCCCCTGTCTTGTCATGCCTTTTGTGAGCCGGAGCTTCCCTTTAGGGGAGGTTTGTGATACGTTATCTTACGAATGAAACCCCGCTGACGCAGACACGTGACCAAGCGTTAACCCCAAGGTTTTATAGTCATTTTAGACCTTTGGGATGGCTTCCAGGCCCGCAAGGGATGAAAGCAAGCAGGATAAACCGGCGCGTGTCCTGTGCCGCGTGAGCCTGCGGATTATGCAAAAGGTCGAGAATGTCCAAGTCCCTGGTGGCGTCGCAAGTGGCGTCTCGAAGGGAGTGAATGCGACGTTTTGGCAGGCTTCGGAACAGGAAACGCTATGACGACCAAATCGAAGAAGACGGCCCACTCCGCCGGCAAGTCCAGCTCGAAGGCCAAGCCCCATGCCGCAGCCAAGCCTGTCGCCAAAGCCAAGGCGAAAGCCGCCAGTGCGTCGGTAAAGCCGACCAAGGCGGCGGCCAAGCCTGCCGCCAAGGCGAAAGCCGCGCCGGCCGCCAAAGCCAAGCCCGCCGCCAAGGCGGCGCCGGCCAAGACCGCCGAAAACAAGGCCGCTGAAAAGAAGCCTGCGCCCAAAGCGGCTGCCAAACTCGACACCAAGCACGTCGAGCCGAAACAGACCGGCATCCATCCCAAGCCCAAGACCGAGGCGGCAAAGCCGCAGGCGGCCGCGAAGCCCGCCGCCAAGCCCGAGGTGAAGGTTGAAGCCAAGGTCGAGCCCAAGGTGGAACCGAAAAAGCCCGCCGGGCCCAAGATGATCTTCAAGGCCAAGGAATTCGTCGTTTATCCGGCGCATGGCGTCGGCCAGATCCTCGACATCGAAGAGCAGGAAGTCGCCGGTTACAGGCTGGAGCTTTTCGTCATCAACTTCGACAAGGAGAAGATGACCCTGCGCGTGCCGACCCATAAGGCCCAGGCCGTCGGCATGCGGAAGCTGTCGGATGCCAACGTCGTCGATAACGCCATCGAGACGCTGCGCGGCCGCGCGCGCATCAAGCGCACCATGTGGAGCCGCCGGGCGCAGGAATACGAAGCCAAGATCAACTCCGGCGATCTGATTTCGATCGCGGAGGTCGTCCGCGACCTCTACCGGTCCGACCGTCAGCCGGAACAGTCCTATTCCGAACGCCAGCTCTACGAAGCCGCGCTTGACCGCATGGCGCGTGAAGTCGCGGTCGTCGAACGCATCGGCGAAGACGCGGCGATCAAACGGGTGGAGGCCGCCCTTCAGGGCGGTTCCGGCCGCGGCGAGAAGCCGTCGGCGACGGAAGCGCCGGAAGCCGCCTGATCCCGCCCCGGTTAAGATGGATTTGAAAGGCCCGGCATCGTCGCCGGGCCTTTTGCTTTTCGTGCTTTCTTCCGGCGCTATTCGGCGATGATTTTGACAAGCTGACCGGGCTTCAGCCCTTCGGCGGCGCCAAGCCCGTTAAGCGCCCGGAAGCGCTCGACGCGAAAGTCCGGAAAATCCATGCGCGCAGCAATCGATGCAACGCTGTCGGTGACGCCGACCCGGACGATGTGGACCCGTAACGGCTTCACCGCCGCCGCTTCGGCTGCCGAGATGCGCCTGAAGCTCATCACGAGCTCATGAAGCTGCGGCTCATAGCGTTGGCCCGCCGAGGGCAGCGTCCCTATCAGGAAACGATAGACCTTGCCGGGCGCGGCTTCGATGGCAACGAGGCGTGCGTTGTAATCGCCGACCTTGGCCAGCGCCGTGGCGGCGGGCATGTCGTTGACGGTGAAGCGCTCAACCTTGGTGAGCGCCACATCTTCCGCCCAGACGTTGACCAGATAAGCGCCGATCTCCTGGCCCGGCGTTTTGGAGCCGCCGTCGAATTTCGCAATCGTCTTGTCCGGCCCCTGGATGATGACCGCATCGGCTGTGTTGTTGAGCGTGAAACGCGGCGGCGCCGTGAAGCCGATGCGCAGCACCGGATGCACGAAGCTGCGTCCGCGCACGATCCCCTGATCGGGACCGTCGCCATATATCAGGCCGTCGATGGCACGCAGATAGATGTCGCGGTTACGCTCGCCCGCGCCGGGAAGAACCCCCGTTTCGGCGGCATGCGATTTCGCGGCGGCAACGCGGTCCGGCGTCGCCGGATGACTGGCGAGCCAATCCATCCGCGTCGCGCCATATTTCTGATGGCTGATCGTGGCGTGCAGTTTTTCCTGCTCACCCATTGCCGCCAGAAAATCCGCCTGGGCATACGGATCGTAATGCGCGCGCGCCAGATAGCGGACGCCGAGCGCGTCGGCCTCGTATTCCTGATCGCGCGAATAGCTGGCGAGAAGACCCTGGCTGCCTTGCCCGATGGCCTCGCCCGCCGCCTGCGATCCCACGACGGCGCCGAGAACCGCGCCGACGACCGACGCGCCAAGCGCCGCGGTTTGCCGCTGGGCGCTGTGACGCGCGATGACATGGCCGATTTCATGGCCGAGAACGCCGGCAAGCTCCGCCTCGTCATCGACAAGCGCCAGCAGGCCGCGCGTTACGTAGACATAGCCCCCCGGCAGCGCGAAAGCATTGACGACGGGACTGTTCAGAACCGTGACCCGGTAGGCGGTTGTCGGCGCATCGGAGCCCTTGACGATGCGTGCCGTCACGCCGGCGACATAACCCCCGAGGCGCGGATCGTCATAGGCGCCGCCATAGGCTTTCAGAATCTTTGGATGTGCCGCCGCGCCCGCCTGCGCCTCGTCATCGGACGACATCAGCGTTGCGAGCTGCGATTTTCCGGTCGCCGGGTTTGTCGTGCAGGCAGCGGCCGCGCCGAGACAGAGAAGGCCGATGACAAGCCGGGCGGCTTTCAAAACCCGAGACGGCGGCGCTTCATCTGATCGGCCTTTTAGCCGGGTCCGTTCTGTTGCCGCTTTCATGCGCAGCGTCTTCCCCCTCGCCCGGAAACTCGATTTGCTCCGGAGCCGTGACGGCTATATCCGGCCCGTTGAAACGGTCGATTGCACCGCGGACCCTGATCCTCGCGCCCTTGAGCGCGGACATATCGGCCATCAGGGCCGCCCAGGGGCCGCCGCTGAAAAGCTTAACGTCGGCGGGCGCCACTGTCACGGTGAAGTCCTGACGCCAGTCGTCGCCGAAGTTGATGTAAATCCGGCGGCGGATTGCGGTGGCGGTCGTGACGGTGCCTTCGACGATCTGATAACTGCCTTCGAGACGCTCGAGCGCGGCGGTGTCGCGCGCCATGCGCACCTCGTAGAACGGATCGGCCCATATGCCGCGTTTGGCGGCGCGCGCGCGTCGCTCGGCCGCCAGAAGCGCGCCCGCGCAATCTCGCACATCGCGCGTCGGCGCGACGCGGGCAAAGCCCGCTTCGATCATGCGCGCCTGAGCGGAAGCTCCGTTGTCGATCACGAGGAAGGCGACGACGCGGCCGTGGCGGTCGATGCGCACGCGCCCGTATCCGAGCCGGAGCTCGCGCCCCGCCAGCATCGACGCGAGCCCGTCGCGCGCCTCGCCTGCAAGGGGCCAGGCCTTTGCGCGGCCGGCGCCCAGGCGCGGCGCCTGAATGCCCGCAAGCTTGAGCGTGCGCCCGTCACTGAGCGAGACCGTTTCCCCGTCGATGACGGCGCCCAACGTCACCGCCTCGCCTTTGACGAGCTTGCAGGCAGAGGCATCCGGCTTCGATGCCGGCGGCGCGGAATGCGCGGAAGAGCCGAACAGGAAAACGAATACCGCCAGCGAACCGGCGTGGAGCGCCAGGCTATGCGCTCTTCTCGTCAGGCGCTGGCCACCGGCGTTCGCGAGCCCAGCGCAATGATCGCCGCTTCGGTGCGGTTGCGGACGCCGAGCGCCTGCAGGATCGCGTTGACGTGCAGTTTGACCGTCGCCACCGAAATGCCGAGCACGCGGGCGATCTCCTGATTGGAGCGGCCCTTGCCAAGTTCGGTCAGAACCTCGCGCTGGCGCGGCGTCAGCTTTTCATACCCGCCGCTCAAAAACGCTTCCGGCGCCTCGGCAAATCCTTCGGGCCGTGTTGCAAGCAGCGCATCCGGCACATAACGCCCGCCCATCTCGATCAGGCTGAGCGCATTGAGCACGAGATTGACGCCGAGGCTTTTGGGAATGAAGCCTTTGACGCCCAGCTCCATCGTGTCGCGAATGACCGCCGGCGAATCCCTGTCGCTGAACACGGCGACCTTGGCGGACGAGGCGATAAGCCTGCGCAGCGCGTCGGTGCGTTCCGGCGTTCCGGCGCCGACCAGCTCAACGAGGATAAGACCGGCATGTTGAGGATCGGTGCGGTAAAGCGCGTCGGCGCCCGCAGCGACAACGACGTCCGCGGTTGGGTCGAGCTGCAGAACAATCCGGCTGAGGCCCTCGCAGAAGACGGGCTGCTCGCCGAGAATCAGAACTCTCATCCGCGCCACCCCTTTTGAGGTGCCGGTCGCCCTGCGCCGGAACCCTGCCGACACAAGGCATGAAGCACAACTAAAAAGTGTTTCATTTCAAACATACAACCAAAAACAACCTATGGGCGTATTTCTTCTTGATTGTTTTGACCGAGAATGACCCGCCTTTCAATAGCGGCCTAAATTGATCGATCTAAACAAACCGGATTGAGTCCGGTGATGTTGGCTCAGCAAAATGGGGGCCGCCCGTCCGGTTGCCGGAAACAGACCGGAATATCTGGAGTTTTTGCTGCCTTGCAGGAACGCCCAAAACCGCCCATGTCCCGAAGCGGAGCGGACCGTCGCAATCCGGGCCATCGCCGGCCGATTTCCGGAATCGTTGCGGTGCGAAAACTGCTGACGTAGGGTGCGGCCAACCGGGAGGCCTAACGCATCGCAATCACGACCAGAAGCTGCCTCGGGGCCTCGTAGCTCAGCTGGATAGAGCACCAGATTCCTAATCTGGGGGTCGCGCGTTCGAATCGCGCCGAGGTCACCACCCGCCCTTCAACCCGACTTGGCGTCAGACCAGACCTGCCACCCTGAGAGGATACCCGAATGGACGTATGGAAGGGCAAACCCCGGTCTTCCAATATGCGAAGCATCCTGAAGACGATCAGCTGGCGCGCCACCGCCAGTCTCGACACGTTCTTCATCGCCTGGATCGTGACGGGAAAGCCGCTGATGGGCGGCGCCATCGCGCTTGGCGAAGTGCTGACGAAACTTCTTTGGTATTACATCCACGAGCGCGTCTGGGCGCATATCAACATCGAGTAGCGCTCACTCGTAGCGCAGCGCTTCGATGGGATCGAGGCGCGCGGCCCGCCGCGCCGGGAAAAATCCGAAACCGAGACCGACCGCGCCTGAAAAAAGGAACGCGATCAGCACAATGACCGGATCGAAGACGAAGGGCACGCCGAGCCTCGGCGCCACAATGGCCGAAATGCCGAGGCCGAGCAGAATGCCGATGAAGCCGCCGAAAAGCGAAAGCGAGGCGGCTTCGACCAGAAACTGCGTCAGCACCTCGCGTTCCAGCGCACCGATGGCGAGCCGGATGCCGATCTCGCGCGTCCGCTCGGTCACCGAGACCAGCATGATGTTCATGATGCCGATACCGCCGACGAGAAGGCTGATGGCGGCAATGGCGCCCAGAAGCGCCGTCAGGATCAGCGTCGTTCCCTCGACAAGCCTGGCGATCTCACGCATGTCCTGCACGCGGAAATCGTTGGTCTGACCGTCCCCGATGTGGCGGCGCTGCTTCATCAGCGCCTCGATGTTCTTCTGCACCCCCGTCGTCGTCTCCGCGCTATGCGCCGAGATGTAGATGATGGCGACGTCGTCGTTGCCCGCAATACGCCGCTGAAATCCCTCGAGCGGCACGATGACGACATTGTCCTGATCGGTGCCGAAGCTCGACTGACCCTTGGCCGACAGGATGCCGATGACAGGACAGGCGGCGCGCCCGAGCCGGATCGTCGAGCCGATGGGATCCTGCGCGCCGAAAAGCTCGCGCGCCACGGTGACGCCGATGACGCAGACCATGCGGCCGGCCCGCTCCTCCGCCTCGTCGAAAATGCGGCCGCTATCGACGCCCCAGTCGCGCGCCATGAAAAAGGCGGGATCGGCGCCCGTCACCGTCGTCTGCCAGTTCTCGTTGCCATAAACGGCAAGCTCGGCGCGCGTCGATGACGGCGCCACCGCGTCGATGTTCGGGACGTTGCGCGCAATCGCCGCGGCGTCGGCAATCTTGAACGGCGGTCCGCCGCCCCCGCCCGGCCCGTGCTGTTCGGCGCCCGGAACCAGCAGCAGCAGATTGCGCCCGAGGCTCGCGATATCCTTCGTCACTTTTTCGCGCGCGCCACCGCCAAGCGTCACCATTGCGATGACGGCGGCGACACCGATGACGATGCCGAGCGTGGTGAGGGCGGAGCGCAGCATGTTGCGCCGGATTTCGCGCAGAGCGAGAAGGATCGTCTCGACCAGCATCATGCGCTCCTGACGACGACGCCGGACTGGCGCTCGTCGGCTTCGATACGCCCGTCGAGAAACCGCACGGCGCGGCGCGCATAGGCCGCCATATCCTGCTCGTGGGTGACGAGAGCGATGGTGATGCCGCGTTCGCCGTTCAACCGGGCAAGAAGGTCCATGATTTCGCGCGAGCGCTGGGAATCGAGATTTCCCGTCGGCTCGTCGGCGAGCAGCAGGGCGGGATCGGTGACGATGGCGCGCGCAATCGCCACGCGCTGCTGCTGACCGCCGGAAAGCTCCGACGCCGTATGGCTTTCCCGGTTGCCGAGGCCGACCGCATCGAGCGCCTGGCGCACACGGGGAGCCCGCTCGCCGCGCGCAACGCCGCGGTAGACAAGCGGCAGCTCGACATTTTCAAACGCCGTCGTCCGTTTCAACAGGTTGAAACCCTGGAAGACGAAGCCAAGATAGTTCCGTCTGAGAAGCGCCCGCTGGTCGCGCGTCAGCGAGCCGACATCGACGCCGCGAAAAAGATAATGCCCGGCGCTCGGCGTATCGAGGCAGCCCAGAATATTCATGCAGGTCGACTTGCCCGATCCGCTCGGCCCCATGACGGCAACGAATTCGCCGTCGCCGATTTCGAGGTCGATGCCGTCGAGTGCCCGCACCTCCGCCTCGCCATGACCGTATATTTTGGAGACGGATTTGAGCGCGATGAGCGCGGGCTCGGCTTCGGGCATGGCCTCCATCGCTTTTCTACTTCTTGTCTTCGGCGCGCGCTGTATCGACGATAAGGGCCATGCCGGGCTCGACCTCGCCCGACAGGACTTCCGTCTGCTGCCCGTCGGTGAGCCCCGGCTCAACGGAAATCGCCACCGGCTTGCCGCCCGCGATTGTCCAGACCGTTTTGTGAACGAGCCCCGCCGTATTCTCCGGACGGGCCGCCGCCTCGCCTGCCGGCGTGAAACGCAATGCGCCGTTCGGGATCAGCAGCGCATCGTTGCGCGTCGCCGTCACGATGAGCGCCGTCGCGGTCATTCCCGGCCTCAGCAGAAGCTCGCGATTATCGACCGAAAGAATGGCCGTATAGGTGACAACGCCGTTCTTCGTCTGCGAAGCAAAGCGCACCGTCTGAATGGCCGCTTCAAAACGCCGGTTCGGATAGGCATCGACCGTGAAAGTCGCGGGCTGCCCCACTTTCACCTGACCGACATCGGCCTCATCGACATCGACTTCGAGCTGCATGCGCTTCAGGTCTTCGGCGATGGTGAAGAGCGTCGGCGTCTGAAAACTCGCGGCGACCGTTTGCCCCGGATCGACGTCGCGCGAAATGACGACGCCGTCTATGGGCGAAGTGATCCTGGCCTTGCTGAGGGTTGTCTGATCGGAGGCGAGTTCGGCTTCGGCCACCGTCACATGCGCTTTCGAACTGGCCAGATCGGCCTCGGCCCGCTGCGCCGTGGCGACCGCCGAATCCAGCGTCTCCTTGGAGATGTTGCCGGACGGCGCAAGCTCGCGCGCGCGTTTTGCCTTGGCCGCCGTTTCGCGAACCGTCGCCTCGCTGGTCAAGACCGCCGCCCGCGCCGCTTGCAGATTGGCCGCTGACTTGGCGACATTGGCGGCGAGCTGGGTCGTGTCGAGCTGCGCGAGCAGCTGCCCTTTTTTCACCGGATCGTTGTAGTCCGCATCGACGCTGACGAGACGGCCGGAAATCTCGCTGCCGACATTCACCGTCGTCACCGGTTCGAGCGAGCCGGTGGCGCTGACCGACACCGTGAGCGGCCCGCGCGTGACCGTCTCCATGACATAGGGTGACTTTTGACGATGACCGAACAGGGCCCAGACAAGGGCAAGAACAAGAAGGATCGCCGCGGCGGCGATCAGCTTGCTGCGCCGCGACATCGGCTTGCGGCCGGCGGCGCCGAGCCCCAATCGCCGCGCGACATCTTCGCCCGCCGCACTCACCTGCTTGTCCATGACGCCCCGCTCGATGACCCGTTCCTCAGAAACGCGACGGCCCAACATAGCTGTCGCCGCCGAGTGGATATATGGAAGGGATATATTGCATAACACCCGTTCCACCCCCCGGAAAGCTGTGACATGATCCGGCCACCACGAAGCGGGGCACCATATCCGATCGCATGGGAAGCGCGCATAACTGCTTGTAACGGCATGTGAGACGCGGAGATCCGAGATATGGAGACGAAGGCGCGCAGAACAATGACTGTCTCCCGCGGAACCTGAATGCGGCACATCCTAGTGATCAAGCACGGCGCCTTCGGCGACGTCATCCAGTCCGAAGGCGCGCTGCGCGACATCCGCGAAAATCACCCGCACGACGACATTGCCGTGCTGACGACGCCCGCCTATCGCCGCATCTTCGAACGCTGTCCCTGGATTGACCGCGTCATCGTCGATCCGCGCGCCCCGCGCTGGCGTCTCGACGAGATGTGGAAGCTCGGCAAACGCATGAGGGCCGAAAATTTCGACATGGTCTACGACCTGCAGAATTCGGCCCGCACCGCCTCCTACTTCCGCTGGTTCTTTCAGGGCACCAACTGGTCCGGCACGGCGCCGGGCGTCAGCCACCCGCATAAATCGAAGAACCCGAAAAAGCTGCGCTCGCTCGACCGCATGGCAAGCCAGCTGAAGGATGCGGGCCTCACCGTGCGCTATACGCGCAAGCCCGATGTTTCCTGGCTCGCCGACGATGTGACGGGCCTCCTCGCGGAAGCCGGCGTGAAGAAGCCCTACATCGTTCTCATTCCGGGATCTTCGGCCCGCCACCCGCAAAAGCGCTGGCCCTATTATCCCGGCCTCGCCCGGCGTCTTGCCGAAGAAGGCTACCAGATCGTCACCGCGCCCGGTCCCGACGAACTGGACGTCGCCAACGACATGCCCGGCATCGTGCTGCGCGGCCCGCGCGGTTTCATCAACTGGTATGAGCTGGCCGGCGTGCTGAAAGGCGCCGCATTCGTCGTCGGCAACGACACCGGCCCGAGCCACCTCGCCGCGCATCTCGGAGTCGCCGGTATCGCGCTCTTCGGCTCGCATACAACGGCCGAGCGCACCGGCATCGAGCGCGAAAACTTCACCGCCATCGAGGTGCAGCACCTTTCGGCGCTGCCGGTCGAACGTGTGCTGGACGAGGTCCACCTGCGCGTCGCGGCGATCGAGCCGGCTTGACGGTCCCGCTACTGAAACTCGGTATATGATTTCTCTTCGATGATGGCCGAGCCCGTGAGGAGGTTGATGTCCTTCTTCAAGGCCGCGCGCTTGTCGTTCTGTTTGTAGACGGCGCGCGCCAGCTCGACGAACTTCGCTCCGAAATCCTTGTCCGCCTCGCACTGGCGGATGTCGTCCTCGATGACCCAGAGCGCCTCGTTGACGCCCTTGAGAGCCGCTTCGAGACGCACCAGCTCGGCACTGGCCGGAATATGCGCACGCCGCGCCGCATCCAGCACCTGAAGCTCGTGACGCACATTCTTCAGCTTCGCCGGATCGCTCATGCGTTCCGACTTGATGACGAGAATGGTGATCTTGTCGATCAGCTCGCCGGGCCCGACCTCGATGAGGATTGGCTTCGGCTCGTCGCTGCGCTGCATGTCGTCCCTCTGAATGTCCCTTGTCCCAAGCTTGCTTATAACGAAGCGGGGACGGCGTTTCATCCCCTCTTTCAACTCTTGGTTTCTGGCCGCGACCTGTCACAATGCCCCCAGGGGAAGACCAGAGGCCGGGAAAGTTTCGATGTCGCTGATCGCGCGTCTCGTCGAACGGCTGAAAGGCCGGTTCGAAATGCCGGAACAGCGCGCGGCCGCCCGCGCCGCCGACCCCTGGCTCATCGTCGAAATCGGCGGCTACGACCACAGCGCCCGCGACTGGTCGGCCGGCGGCGTCTGCGTCGAAGGCTTTGCCGGCGAAATCGCCGTCGGCGACCGGGTCGGCGGGCGGCTGCGCTGGCACAAGCGCGAGGCGGGACATGACTTCACCGCCGAGGTCGTGCGCATCGAGCCCGGCGGCATCGTCGCGCTCCGCTGGCTTGACCTCGCGGAAGCGGCGCTCGACGAAATGGAAGCCTGGCAAAGCTAGGCTCCGCGCCGCTTCCCGCGCTAATCTTCCGGCAACGAAAAACGAATGCAGGGAGACCCAGACATGGCCGATGCAGCCCGCGCCAGCACGCCGGAATATGAAACGCTTCTCATCCGCAAGGAAGGCGCCGTCGATTGGCTGACGCTCAATCGCCCGGACGCGCTCAACGCGATCAACCCGACGATGACCGCCGAGCTGCAGGATTATTTCGGCGGGCTCACCACCGACCACACGGTGCGCATCGTTGTCATCAAGGGCGCGGGCCGCGCCTTCTGCGCCGGGCTCGACCTGAAGCACAACGCCGAAAACCCCTCGAAGGAGGCCAACCACTCCGGCGTCGTCGCCGGGCTCGCCAGACAGCGCGCGATCAGCGAGATCGTGATGCGCATGCGCCGCTGCCCGCAGGCGATTATCAGCCTCGTGCATGGCCCCGCCTGCGGCGGCGGCTTCGCCTTCGCGCTGGCGTCGGACATCCGCATCGCGGGTGCGAGCGCGCGCATGAACGCCGCCTTCATCCGCATCGGCCTCTCGGCCTGCGACATCGGCGTCAGCTATTTTTTGCCGCGCCTCGTCGGCGTCTCGGTGGCGTCGGAACTGATGATGACCGGACGCTTCATCAACGCCGAGCGCGCGCTCCGCGTCGGCCTCGTTTCGGACGTCGTGCCGGACGAAAAGCTGGAGGAGGCCGCGCGGCCCTATATCGAGGAGATGCTGACGACCTCGCCGCTCGGCCTTCGCCTCACCAAGGAATGTCTCAACATGAGCACGGATGCAGGCAGCCTCGAAGCCGCGGTGGCGATGGAGGACCGCAACCAGGTTCTCTGCGCCCAGACCGACGATTTCCGCGAGGGGATCGGCGCTTTTCTCGGAAAGAGAAAGCCGCAATTCACCGACAGCTAACCTTGTCCGCGCATCGCCCGCGTGTGATGGATTGTGGCAAAGCGTTAACACTCGGCGGCGTAGGCTTTCGATGAAAAGTCTACGTGATTCCCGAGTG
>DASVNC010000256.1:0-5908 GCA_036384055.1 Parvibaculum sp. | reverse complement strand
AGGGCATGAAGATCGTGAATTTGTCGGCATCGACCATGAAGGCGAAGCCGATCCAGTAGAGCCCGAACAGAAAATATCCAAAGCCGAACCACCAGCCGATTGCGGCTGCCCCTCTCAACATGGTCGCGCGCGCCGGCGGCGCACGACCTGCGCCCGGTTGACCGAGGCCATCGATCAGCCAGACCAGCACCGGAAAGGCGACGAAGAGGATCGGCAGAAAGTGGACGGGCGGCAGCGCCAGCACGCTGAGAGCGCCGGCGAAAAAAGCCGCAGCCCAGCGGCGGCGGGGCGAGAGCTCACCCAGTTCGCGCGCGAGCCGGGAGACGCCTGCGAATAGGACGGCAAGGCCGCGCTCAAAAAACATGATTCAGCTCGCCGCCCTGTCCGCTTCGCCGGATTTTTCAGCGTCCGCCTCGGCACTTGGCGACGGCGCATGATGGATGCGCAGCTTTTTCAGGCGGCGCGGGTCTGCATCCCGCACCTCGAATTCCAGACCGGAGGGGTGCTTGATCAATTCACCGCGCAGAGGCACGCGGCCCACGAGCGAGAAGACGAGACCGCCCAGAGTATCGACGTCGTCTTCGCTTTCCTCATCGACCAGCTTCAGGCCCAGCATATCCTCAAGCTCCTCGATCGGCGCGCGGGCGTCGGCGTCGATCGCGCCGTCGTCGCGGCGCGCCAGCGCCGGGCCTTCATCGGTGTCATGTTCGTCTTCGATCTCGCCGACGATCTCCTCCACCAGATCTTCGATGGAAACCAGCCCGTCGGTGCCGCCATATTCATCGATGACGAGGGCCAGATGCATGCGCGTCGCCTGCATCTTGACCAGAAGATCGAGCGCCGGCATCGAGGGCGGCACAAAAAGCAGGTCGCGGCGGATCGATTTCAGCGAAAAGGATTTCGCGCGCGACGTGTCACCCTCGGCGGGGATGAGAAACTGGATCACATCCTTGATGTGAACCATGCCCGTCGGGTCGTCCAGCGTCTCACGGTAGATCGGCATACGCGAATGGTTCGACAGACGGTAGAGCCGGAGAACTTCTTCCAGCGTGTCGTTTTCCTCGACCGCAATGACGTCGGCGCGCGGCACCATCACATCGTCAACCCGCAATTCGCCGAAGCTCAGAATGTTGACGAGCATGTGGCGTTCTTCGATGGTGAGGCCGCGACCTTCCTCGTCGCGTCCTTCCAGCGCCTCTTCGAGGCTCTCGCGCAATGTCGGATCGCTCGCCGCCGTCACGCCGACAAGGCCGCGCCACATGGACTGGAGGCGTTGGGCGAAGCCCTGCTGCGGCTGCTTTTCGCGGGGGGGAGATGGGGCCGCGTCGTCGGTCATTCCGGCCGCGCTCCAGCGGTTGCGTAGGGGTCGGCAATGCCGAGGCTCGACAGGATTTCGCGCTCGAGCGCTTCCATCAGTTCCGCCGCGTCGTCTTCCTCATGATCTTCGCCGAGAAGGTGCAGGACACCGTGAACGACGAGATGAGAAAGATGATCGGTAAAACTCTTGCTCTGTTCCGAGGCTTCGCGGATCAAGGTTTCTTCGGCGAGTACGATATCGCCGAGAGGCCGCGCGCGCCCGGTCTCGCCGCCCCACAAAGGCTCGGGGCCCGCCGCGACAGGGATCGCGCCTGTGGGAAACGACAGCACGTTGGTCGGCTTGTCCTTGCCGCGATAGGTTTTGTTCAGCGTCTGAACGAAGGCATCGTCCGCCAGCACAACACAGAGTTCGGCCTCACCGCCCTCGCCCGCGACCTCGAAGGCGCGCAGGGCAGCGCGGCGCACGGTTTCCTCGGCGGCGGACGACCAGACGCCCGCCTCACGAAGAATGTCGATGTCGAGCGCGGACGCCGGGCTTTTGCCCGCGACCCGCGCGTGACCGCCGCCGTTCATTTCTTCTCCCAGGCATCCCCACGGGCATCCAGCAGCCCGCGATCATGCGCATTATAGGCCTTCACGACCCGCGTCACGAGTGGATGTCGCACCACATCGGCGTCGGAGAAGCGAACCGTCGCTATCCCCTGGACGCCGTCAAGCACCTCCAGCGCGTCGCGCAGGCCCGATTTCGCCCCCAGCGGCAGATCGACCTGGCTCGGGTCGCCCGTAATCGCCATGCGGCTGTTTTCGCCGAGGCGGGTCAGAAACATCTTCATCTGAACCGGCGTCGTGTTCTGCGCTTCGTCGAGAATAACGAAGGAGTTGGCGAGCGTACGGCCACGCATGAAGGCGAGCGGGGCGACTTCGATCTCGCCGGACTCGATTTCGCGGACGACCTGCTCGCCCGGCAAGGTGTCGTAGAGCGCGTCATAGAGCGGGCGCAGATAGGGGTCGATCTTTTCCTTCAGATCGCCCGGCAGAAATCCCAGCCGCTCGCCCGCCTCGACCGCGGGACGCGACAGGATGATCCGGTCGACGCGCTTCTGGAGAAGCATCTGCACCGCGACGGCGACCGCGAGATAAGTCTTGCCGGTGCCGGCCGGGCCTATGCCGAAGACAAGTTCATTGTTCATCAGCGCGTCGATGTAGGTCGCTTGGGTCGGCGAGCGGGCGCCGATGACGCGGCGCTTCGTCTGGATCACCGCGCCGCGGGCGCCCGTTTCGCCTTCCGGCGCCTGCGACATGCGGATCGCTCCATCGACTTCACCGGCGGTTACATCGAGACCGGATTTCAAACGCTGGTAGAGATCGCGGAAAACGCGATCGGCGCGGGCGCGCGCTTGCGGCTTGCCGGTGATGACCAGTTTGTTGCCGCGCGAGCTTGCCAGCACACCGAGACCCTCCTCGATGCGGGCGAGATTTCGATCATGCTCGCCGAACAGCTCGGTCAGAAGCTTGTTGTCGTCGAAGGCGATGACAAGATTGTCGCCATCGCCCGAGGATCCACCACCCGCGCCGCCGCCTTTGGCGGCACCGAACGTCTTCATTCCTCCCGACGCGCCCAAATGCACCCTTCCCTTTCCATGCGAAAGTTGACGTGTTCAGCCAAAAGCGGCCTCGCTTTCGGCGAGGCGGCCGCGAAGACTATTGGCAAAGCCCTGCTCGATTTCGACCTCGGCGATTTCACCGAAAAAATGCGCGGGCGCCTGGTCGAGATGGACAGACTGGAGATAGGGACTGCGGCCGACAAGCTGACCGGGCTCGCGGCCGCGCCGGTCGAAGAGCACCGGCAACTTCCGCCCGGCGCAGGCCTCGTTGAAACTCTGCTGCTGCTCGTTCAGGAGCGTCTGCAGGCGGTGGAGCCTTTCGGTTTTCACCTCTTCCGGCAATTGCCCGTCGCGCGTCGCGGCTGGCGTGCCGGGGCGCGGGCTGTATTTGAAGGAATAGGCTTGCGCAAAACGAACTTCGCGGATCAATGCCAGCGTCGCCTCGAAATCCGCCTCGGTCTCGCCGGGAAAGCCGACGATGAAATCGGACGAAAGGGCGACATCGGGCCGCGCCGCGCGGACGCGCCCGATGATATCCAGGTAGAATTCGACCGTATGCTGACGGTTCATCAGGTCGAGAATCCTGTCTGAACCGGACTGCACCGGCAGATGCAGATAAGGCATCAGCTTGCCGACCTCGGCATGGGCGGCGATCAGTTCCTCGTCCATGTCGCGGGGGTGGCTCGTCGTGTAGCGCAGGCGCTCAAGGCCGTCGATGGCGGCCAGCTCGCGGATCAGTGCGCCGAGCGATGCGGACCGCCCCTTCGCGTCTTCGCCGTGATAGGCGTTGACGTTCTGGCCGAGCAGCGTGATCTCGCGCACGCCGGCATCCGCCAGCGCCCGCGCCTCGTCGGCGATGCGGGCGACGGGCCGCGAGAATTCCGAACCGCGCGTGTAGGGCACGACGCAGAAGGTGCAGAACTTGTCGCAGCCTTCCTGGATGGTGAGAAAGGCGGTTGGACCGCGCGCCAGCGTGCGGCGCTTTTCGGGCGCGGGCAGGCTTGCGAATTTATCTTCGACCGGGAATTCCGTCTCGATGACGCCGCTGCCATTGCCGGCGCGGGCGACGAGGCCCGGCAGATGATGGTAGCTCTGCGGGCCGACGACGATATCGACGACCGGGGCGCGCCGCTGCATTTCAGCGCCTTCGGCCTGCGCGACGCAGCCGGCGACGCCGACGATGAGCCCTTCGCCGCGCGCGGCCTTCTCGGCTTTCAGATCGCGCAGGCGGCCGAGCTCGGAATAGACCTTGTCGGCGGCGCGTTCGCGGATGTGGCAGGTATTCAGGATGACGACGTCGGCCTCTTCGGGCGAGGACGCATCGACGTAGCCCTCCGGCGCCATGACGTCCGCCATGCGACCGGAGTCGTAGACGTTCATCTGGCAGCCATAGGTCTTGATGAAGATTTTCTTCTGCGGCGCGGAACTGTCAGGGCGGGCTGCATCCGGTTCACTCATCGGACGGCTCTGCCCCGGCACGGCTCGGGATGGCGCGGACTTCTCGTACAAGGTTTGCGCTCGTCTCCTTTAACGGCAAACTTGACGCGGGCCGGACGGGCCGCGCGACACGACTATTCTAGCAGGTCGGAGGGCAGGCGCACCCACTCATTCGCTGCAGGGCGGCATTCAGCATCTAGCGGGCCACAACACGGCGGGGGGCAGGCTGCTCCTCGGCCGGCCGGGACGGCTCTATGGCGGCGGGTGCCTCGACGCGGCCCGAGAGCGCCCGCATGACGCCCTCGCGGCAGCGTTCCTCGCAATAGGCGGCAAGCGCCTTGCGGTTGCCGATTTCGCGGATGGTGACGGGCTTGTGGTACTCGACGACAACATCGATGGGACCGAGCGAGAAGGCCTCCCAGAGATGCGGGAAGAGGTCCATGTCGCCATACCAGGCGAAGAAGGGGCGGAACAAGCGGCCCATCGGCATGCCGTGGAGGCCGACATAGGCGACCGAGAGCGGCTGGACAACGAGGTCGTCCTCGCGGTCTTCCTCGCCGCTGACAATGGCGAGTTGGGCGACGCTCATCAGCGCACTCTTGAAGGGAAGCACGTGGTTGCCGTCGCTCGAGGTGCCTTCCGGGAAAAGCACGAGACGGTCGCCGCCGGCGATGCGGGCGTGAATTTCGTTGCGCGAGGCGGCCGTCTTGGTGCGGCGCTCGCGCTCGACAAAGACGGTTTGCTGCAGCCGCGCCAGCGTGCCGAAGAAGGGCCAGCCGTTGACCTCGCTCTTGGCGACGAAGGAGCAGGGCTCGAGCGACGCCATGACCGGAATGTCGAGCCATGAGGTGTGATTGGCGGCGATGAGACAGGCGCCGCCCGCATAAGGCTCGCCGCGGCGGGTAATGCGGATGCCGATCAGTTTGCAGAGAAAGCGATGGTAGCGGTTGGGCAGCGTCTTGGCGAAAGGCAGACGCAGCTTCAGCGCCAGCCCCTGCACCGGAATAAGCAGCAGGGCGGAGACGATGAAACCGGCGAGAAGCCAGCCTGCACGCAAGCGGTCCATGACACTCATCTGTTTACGCTTCTGTCGAGGGCGCGCCGCTTAATCGAGGGTTCAACCCTTTTTGCGCGGATCGCCCGGTTTCCGGTCCCGGTCGAGAGGTACGCCGTAAAGTTCGAGGCGATGATCGACGAGTTCGAAGCCAAGCTCGCGCGCGATGATCGCCTGCAGCCGTTCAATCTCATCGTTGTGAAACTCGATCACCTTGCCCGTCGATAGATCGATCAGGTGATCGTGATGCTCTTCCGGCACCTGCTCGTAGCGCGAGCGGCCGTCGCGGAAATCGTGGCGTTCGAGAATGCCGGCTTCCTCGAACAGGCGAACGGTGCGGTAGACGGTGGCGATGGAAATCTTGTTATCGACCTCGGAGGCGCGGTGGTAGACCTCCTCCACATCCGGATGATCGTGGGCGAGCGAGAGAACGCGGGCGATGACGCGCCGCTGCTCGGTCATGCGCATGCCCTTCTCGACGCAGAGATTTTCGATG
>DASVNC010000255.1:0-4785 GCA_036384055.1 Parvibaculum sp. | reverse complement strand
TCGCCACATTCACCAGGCCGCGCTGCGCGACATAATCCATCCAGTCATTGTCGGCGGAGATGAAGATGTCGGCCTTGGCGCCCGCTTCGATCTGGCGCGCCAGCACCGAGCTGCCGGCATAAGAGGCCGTGACCTTGCCACCGCCCGACGCGGCATAGGCCGCGATCACATCGTCGAGCGCGTTCTTGAGGCTCGCGGCGGCGAAGACCAGAGGCACGTCGGCGCGCGCCGGCACGGCACCGAAGCCGATGCTGCCCATGAGGACCACGATGCCGGCCGCGCCTGCGACAAAGAACCGGCGCGTTACGCTTCGCGCATCGCGCCCTCGGCCCATGAATTGGCCCATGAACTTGTGCCGCATGATTTATCTCCCCTGCCCGCGACCGGCTGCCCGAACGGTTTCTTCGATATATCCATATGGATATATCGTTGGCAATTGACCCGGTTGTCAAATCCGTTCGCCGGGCCCGCCGCCCTTGCCGCCGCCGCGTGACGGACCAGCCTCGTCAATTCGCGCCTATGCGAGGGCGCGCTTCCTTATGCTAAAGTCCGCCCGCGGCTGCCGGCGAGCAGCGAGGGTTTTTCGATTGCGGCAAGACATGGCGGCCCAGGACACGCTGAGTTACGGATTGAAACGGCGTCTCTCGCGCGGGCTTGTCGCTTTCGCGGGCCTGTTGGCGGCGCTCTATTGCCTGGGTTTCGTCGTCTTTGCCGCCGAGCTTGACCGCCGGCCGCCCATCGACGTGCCGGTCGCCGACGCCATCGTCGCGCTGACGGGCGGCGAGGGCCGCATCGCCGAGGCCTACAAGCTGCTCGAAGACGGCAAGGGCGCCCGCCTTCTTATCACCGGCGTCCACCCGGAAGTGAAACTCGCCTCGCTGAAGCACATGGTCCACGGCCCCACCGCGAAATTCGATTGCTGCGTCGATCTCGGCCGCGAGGCCGAGGACACGATCGGCAATGCCAGCGAAACGGCGGGCTGGGTCCGCCGTCACAATTACCGCTCGATCATTCTCGTAACCTCGACCTATCACATGCCGCGCGCGACGCTCGAACTGCACCGCACCATGCCCGGCGTTTCGATCACGCCCTTTCCCGTCGTGCAGGACACCTTGCATCTCGACGGCTGGTGGGACTTTCCCGGCACCACGCGGCTTCTGATTTCCGAATATTCGAAATATCTGCTGACGCTCGCCCATGCGCGCCCCTTGATGCACGCCTGACGCCTTGCGCGCCTGAAAGGAATTGGCCTTGCTCCGGCTCCGCTCGATCGCCTTCAACCTCGCCCTCTATGTAACGGCCTTTGCCATCGCACTCGCCGCGACGCCTGCGCTTTTCATGCCGCGCCGCGCCGCCGTGGCCGTGCTTGGAAATCTGGCGCGCCTCGTCCTGTGGCTGCTCAGGGTGCTGGCCGGCACGCGCTATGAAGTGCGGGGCGAGCTTCCCGCCGGGCCTGTCCTTGTCGCCGCGAAACACCAGTCGATGTGGGACACCATCGCCTTCCCCGCCTTGCTCGACGATCCGGCGGTGGTGCTGAAGAGAGAGCTTTTGTGGATTCCCTATTACGGCTGGTTCTCGAAGAAGGCGGGGATGATCGCCATCGACCGCGGCTCGGGCGCCTCCGCCATCCGCCGGCTGGTCGCCCAGGGCAAGGCGGCGCTGGCCGCGGGCCGCCCCATCGTCATCTTTCCCGAAGGCTCGCGCATGGCGCCCGGCGCCGCGCCCGCCTACAAGCCCGGCATCGCCGCCCTCTACCGCCAGCTCGGCGTGCCTTGCGTGCCCGTGGCGGTCAATTCCGGCCTCTACTGGCCCCGCCGCCGCTTCCTGAGGAAGCCCGGCACCATCATTCTGGAATTCCTGCCCGCGATCCCCGCCGGCCTCGACCGCGCCACCTTCATGGCCGAACTCGAAGCCCGGACCGAGGCGGCGACCGCAAGGCTGCTGGCCGAAGGGGGCTTCGCCCCGGCCACAATCACCCCCCCATCCTGTGGATAAGTCTGCCCGAGCTGTCAGTGGATAAAGGGGATAACAGCAATTATATCGTAATTTCAGGGCATTCTGGCCCGCGCCGACCTGCTCTCTTTGTGGACAAAAAGAGAACAGGGATGTGCTAGGCTTCCCGTCCGCTTTTGAGGCCTCCGGTCCCCGGTTCCGCATGCATCCGATCGCCGAACAGATATGGGAGATGAAGTACCGTCTGCGCGGCGAGGACGGGACGCCGCTCGACCTGACGGTGGATGACACCTTCATGCGCGTCGCCACGGCGCTGGCCGAAACGGAAGCGCCCGAAGCCCGCGCCCATTGGCAGGCGCGCTTTGCGGACGCCATGTCCGGTTTCCGCTTCCTGCCCGCCGGACGCATTCTCGCCGGCGCAGGCACGGGCCGCGACGTGACGCTTTTCAATTGCTTCGTGATGGGCGAGATCCCCGACACGATGGCCGGCATTTTCGAGAACCTGAAAGAAGCCGCGCTGACGATGCAGCAGGGCGGCGGCATCGGCTACGACTTCTCGACGCTGCGCCCCAAGGGCGCGCCCGTGAAGGGCGTCGGCGCGGATGCCTCCGGGCCCCTCTCCTTCATGGACGTCTGGGATGCGATGTGCCGCACCATCATGTCGGCGGGCTCGCGGCGCGGCGCGATGATGGCCGTCATGCGCTGCGACCATCCCGACATCGAAGCCTTCATCGAGGCCAAGCGCGAGCCGGGCCGCCTCACCATGTTCAACCTTTCGGTGCTGGCAACCGACGCCTTCATGGCGGCGGTGAAGGCCGATGCCGACTGGAACCTCGTCTTCGAGGGCACGACATTCAAAACGGTGAAGGCGCGCGCGCTCTGGGACAGGATCATCGCCGCGACCTATGCCTATGCCGAGCCCGGCGTGATCTTCATCGACCGCATCAACGCCCGCAACAATCTCTACTACTGCGAGACGATCAGGGCGACGAACCCTTGCGGCGAGCAGCCGCTGCCGCCCTATGGCGCCTGTCTCCTGGGGTCGGTCAACCTGGCCGCGCTGGTGAAAGAGCCTTTCACCGCCAACGCCCATATCGACGAGGCGGAACTTGCCGGCCTCGTGCATATCGCCGTCCGCGCGATGGACAACGTGATCGATGTCTCGCGCTTCCCCTTGCCCGAGCAGGAACACGAAGCAAAAACCAAGCGCCGCATCGGCCTCGGCGTCACCGGCCTTGCCGACGCGCTGATCATGTGCCGCACGCGCTACGGTTCGGCGGCGTCGATCTCGCTGATCCGCAAATGGATGCACGCGCTGTCCCGCGCCGCCTATCTCGCCTCGACGGAGATTGCGCGGGAAAAAGGCCCCTTCCCGCTTTTTGACCGCGACGCCTATCTCGCGGGCGAAACCGTTGCCGCGATGGACGCCGATGTGCGCGAGGCGATTGCCGCGCATGGCATCCGCAACGCGCTCGTGACGTCCATTGCGCCGACCGGCACCATCTCGCTCTTTGCAGGCAACGTCTCGTCCGGCATCGAGCCCGTCTTTGCCTATAGCTATACGCGCAAGGTGCTGATGCCGGATGGCGGCCGGCGCGAGGAGCGCGTCACCGATTACGCTGTGGCGAAATTCCACGAGGCATTCGGCGAGACAACGCCGCTGCCGGATTATTTCGTCAACGCGCAGGAGCTGACGCCCGCCGACCATATCGCGGTGCAGGCGGTGATGCAGAATTACATCGACAGCTCGATCTCGAAGACCATCAACGTGCCCGAGACGATTTCGTTCAATTCGTTCCGCGATGTCTATGCGCTGGCCTACGAGCTTGGCCTGAAGGGCTGCACGACCTATCGCCCGAGCGAAGTGCGCGGCTCGGTCCTGTCCATCGACGAGACGCCGAAGCCGGCGGAGGTTCAGCCCGCGCTCGCCCTCGTCGCGCCGGCAAAGCCGCAGCGCTACGAAAAGGACGGCGTCGTCTATATGTCGAAGCCGCTGGAACGCGAGACCGTGCTGCCGGGCTTCACCTACAAGCTGCAATGGCCCGAGAGCGACCATGCCATGTACATCACCATCAACGACATCCTGCAGGATGGCAGACGGCGCCCCTTCGAGATTTTCATCAACTCGAAGAACATGGAGCACTATGCCTGGACGGTGGCCCTGACGCGCATGATCTCGGCCGTCTTCCGCCGCGGCGGCGATGTCACCTTCGTCGTCGAGGAATTGAAGGCGGTCTTCGATCCGCGCGGCGGCTCATGGATGAAGGGCCGCTATGTGCCGAGCTTGCTCGCCGCCATCGGCGAGGTAATCGAGCAGCACATGATCGATACCGGCTTCATCACCAAAGAAGACGGCAAACCGATCAGCGAAGCGGTGCGCGCCGTCGTCGGCGACCTCGACCCGCCGCAGGAAGCCGTCCGCCTCAAGGGCTGCCCGCGCTGCGGCGAGCGCGCCATGATCCGTCAGGAAGGGTGCGAGACATGCACGTCATGCGGTTTTTCGAAATGCAGTTGAGCTAGATTTCATACATCTATTCCCGTCATGCCCCGCTTTATGCGGGGCATCCCCGAGATGACGCCGAACCACCGCCAATGGATGCCCCGGACAAGCCGGGGCATGACGAGCGAAAGCGTCGGGGATTCCATCTGATATGACCGCCTTGCCCCATTTCGCCGTGGCCCTGCCCGAGATCGTGCTCGCGGTCGGCGCGCTCGTGCTGATCACGATCGGCGCGGTCGTCGGCGACAAGGCGACGTCGCTGATCAACGGCCTCGCGCTCGCGCTGATCGCGGCGGCGACCGCGCTCGTGCTGGCGCAGCCGGTCGACGGCG
>DASVNC010000254.1:0-2375 GCA_036384055.1 Parvibaculum sp. | reverse complement strand
GGGTGTTGTCCTCCTCGTCGTCGGCCTCCGGGCGCGGGGTGCGCCGTTCGACCATGGAATCCTCGTCGTCCTCTGCGGTCGGTTCTTCCTCGACCTCTTCCTCTTCCTTGAAGGACGGGCCGGCGGTCTTTTCGCTGATCTCGCCGTCGGCGTCGCTGCCTTCCTCGTCCATATTCTCCGGCGCGGGGTCCTTGGAGAGCATGGCGTCGAGGTCGAGAATCTCGCGCAACTGCATTTCGCCGTTGTTGAGTGCGTTGGACCAGTGGATGATGGCGTTGAAGGTCGTCGGGCTTTCGCACAGGCCCAGGATCATCGTGTCGCGGCCCGCCTCGATCCGCTTGGCGATGGCGATCTCGCCCTCACGGCTGAGCAGTTCAACCGCGCCCATTTCGCGCAGGTACATGCGCACCGGGTCGTCGGTGCGGTCGACCGTTTCCTTCTTCTTCTCGCCGACGTTGCCGGAGGAGCCGTCGTCCTCCTCGGTGCCGTTGTCGACGGCCTCGACCTCGGCCTCCTGGCCTTCCTCGCCGCCATCGGCGTCTTCGTCATGCTCGACGATGTTCACGCCCATGTCGTTGAGCGCGGACATGACATCCTCGATCTGCTCGGAGGACATCTGGTCCTGCGGCAGGGCGTTGTTCAGCTCGTCATAGGTGAGGTAACCGCGCTTCTTCGCGCGCGCGATCAGCTTCTTGATCGACGCCTCGTTGAGGTCGAGCAGAGGCGCTTCGCCGCCGTCATCGCCGCCATTGTCGCCGCCCGAAACCTGTTTAGCCTTACTCGCCATCTAAATGCCCGTTCCTTACGCCGCCGCCAGTCCGTCCGATTTCAACTCGAACAGACGCTGTTCATATTGCCGCTTGCCCGTCAGCAATTGATCTCTCTCGCCTAAAAGGCTTGCATATTCGTCATCACTTAAACTCGCCGCATAGAGTTGCGTTTCAACGGCGGCAAGTCTTGCCGTGATGTCCTGGTTCATGACCAGAAGGTCGATCACCTCGCACAGGTCCGATTGAGCGGACTCCGCGTCACTTGCCTTGTGATAAAAGGACCAGCCGAGATCCTGTTGCACGTCCCGGCTGTCAATCGCGCCCGTTCCGCCCGTTCCGGTAGTCGCCAATATGGCTTCCAGCAGGTCTTCTTCAAGGTCGGGACGTTCGTAAGACGCAGAAACCAGCAGGTTTCGCCAAATATCGAACGCCTGCGTCGGCATGTGGAGGCGGCTGAGCGGCTCCCTGTGGCTGTAAAGCGCGCGGGGGCGACGCGATACGCCGAGCAGGATGGAGCGCGTGATTGCACGGCTCAAACGCTCCGGCATGTCGAGCTTGCTGTCGGCCACTTCCTCGCGGGTGAAGCGCAGAGCCTTGCCGACGGTGCGCATCTCCGACTTGCGCCAACTGGACTTGCCGCCCCGGTTGCCCCAGTCGGATTTGCCGCCGTTGTTGCGGTTGCCGCCGCCATATTCCTCGTAGAAGCGATCCTGCAACTGTCGCGCATATTCACGCTTCACCAGTTGGTCGGCGATGTCGTTGACCCGCTCGTTGATCCGCTGTTTCAGGCCCGCGCGCCGTTCCGGCGTGTCCGTGGGCCCTTGCGCCTTTTCATAGGCCCATAGCCGCTCGGCCAGCGGCGTCGCGCCATTGAGGATGGTCTGGAACGCGCCAGCACCCTTGGTCTTGATGAGGTCGTCCGGGTCCACACCCACGGGCAGGACGGCGACGTCGAGGCTGTGCCCCGGCTTCAACATCGGCAGCGCGCGCATCATCGCTCGGTCGGCGGCGCGTTGTCCTGCGCTATCCCCGTCGAAGCAGAGCAGCGGCGTCTCCACCATCGACCACAGCTTCTCGATCTGTTGTTCGGTGAGCGCGGTGCCCAGCGGCGCGACGACATCGGCATAGCCCGCCTGCGCCAGCGCGATGGCGTCCATATAGCCCTCGACCACGATCATCCGCCCGGACTTGCGCGCGACGGGCGCGGCCTTGTCCAGATTATAGAGCGTGCGGCCCTTGTCGAAGAGGGGGGTGTCGGGCGAGTTCAGATATTTCGGTTCGCCCGCGCCCAGGATGCGGCCACCAAAGGCGATCACCCGCCCGCGCGCGTCGCGGATCGGGATCATCAACCGCCCCCGGAAGCGGTCATAGCTATCCCGCTTGGCATCCTCCGGCTGGATCAGCATCCCCGCCTCGACCAGCAGGCTTTCGTCGAATTCCTTGAGCGCGGCCTTCAATTTGCCGCGCGAATCGGGGGCAAAACCGAAGCCGAAGGACTTCACCGTCTCCGGCCTCATCCCCCGCTTGTCGAGATAGGCCCGCGCCTCCGCCCCTTCGAGGCCATTGAGCTGCTCCACGAACCACGCCTGCGCGGCGGTCATCACG
>DASVNC010000253.1:0-10094 GCA_036384055.1 Parvibaculum sp. | reverse complement strand
AGTTGCAGCAATAGCGAGCCGCCGGCCGGCCCGCCCTCGGCCTCGATCTCGACACGGCCGATGTCCTTGGCCGTTGCCAGCATCATCCGCGCCGCGCCGTCGGCCGATAAAACGCGATAGCCTTCGACGCCGAAAGGGCCTGTCGCCGTAAGAGGAAGGCTCGACGCAACCTCCCACGGCCCCGTCATCGCCACCGAATAATCCTGCGGCGCGTAGTAACGATAGGGAACGCCCGGCGGCAGCCCACGGCCCGCATCGCCGAACGCGCTTTGCCAGCGGGTTCTGAGCACGCCGGTCAGATGATCGAGCGCGATATGGCTGTCGCCGAGATGGAGAATGCCGACCGTCTTGCGCGGGCTGCCCTCTTTCAGCGCATCGAGCGCGGCATAGAAATGCTCAAGTTCCGGCGGCGCGGCAAGCTGAGGGCAAGGCGCGCCCGCGGCGCAGGCCGCGACAAGACCGGCAATGGCAACAAGGATCGATCCGAAAAGCCGGGACGCCGCGAACCGATGCCGCCGCTCAGCGCGCCGCACCGTTCCAGCGCCAGTCGTCGCTGCGGCCCGGACGGACTTCGGCCAGATCGTAGACCTGCGTCTTGAGCCCGATGGAAGCTGTGGAAACCGGCGCTTTCGCCGCCTCCCGCGCCGCCGCCGAGAGAACCTGTACGGGCGCCCGCGAGGCCACCGCGCCGCTATCGACATCGGCGGTGATTTCGCCGCCGATCGCACGCGCCAGCAGCTCGTATCCATCCATCGTGAAATGGATGCCGTCCTCGGCGCGCAGCAGCCGTTTGCGCCCGCTCGCGTCGGTGCGATAGGCGTCGTACTTGCCCTCCTTGTCGGCGGCAATGTCGTGCGTCGGAATGAACGTCACATCGTTCGCCTTCGCACGGCTCTCGAAAATCTGCGTGAAGGTTTCCATGTCGCTCTCAAACGTCGCCGAACGCATCACCGGCAACCCGACCCAATAGATGCGTGCGCCGGACTTTTTCAGCGTCTCGGTGAAATCATCGATCCGGGCTTCGTAGATCTCGCGCCACTTAGGCTCGAAAAGCGCATAGCGCGCGCCGTCTTCGACAATCGTCTGCCGGTCGTTGGTGCCCATGACGACAACGGCGATGTCGATCTTCGTGTCCGCCGCCGCGTCCCGCACCGCCTGGTTCCAGTCATAATAGTCCTGGCGCACGAAGCCGGTCGCCACGCGCGATTTGCGGATGACGCTGAAACGCTTGTCCTTGTGCAGCACGTGATAGAGCCCGGCCCAGACGCCGTCGCCGAGCGAGTCGCCGAAGACGACGACGTTGTAATGCTCCTTCGCAGGCGTCGCGGCGTCCGGCGCGGTCTCGGTCGTCGTCAGCGTCGCTTTGACGAGGCTGCTGGAGCCCGGCACCGGCGGCGTGATCGACAAGGGATCGGCCGCGGCGAGCGCCGGCGCGAAAAGCGCGCCGAACGCCAGAGCGGTGAAAATCCGCAGGAAAAATGAAGACCGACCCGCCATGCCCCGATACGCCCCGGCACGAGCCCCGACGCCCATGCGTTAACGCGGCGCCCGCGCCCCGCGCCGTCCGAAAATGATCCCGTTGAAGCCGGTCGCTGCAGGCCCCGTGCCCTGATCGCGAGGCTGCAATCGCCTCAAAACGGGACAATCCAGTCTAGCGGAGCTTCACACCCCTGCCAAACGCGCATCACGCCGCATGGCGCAGCAATTCCGACACGACCCTTTCGAGGTCTTTCAGCGAGGCACAGGTCTTCGCCGTGTCGCAATATGGTTGCAAACGGCGCATCTCGCTGTCGCCGGAATTCCACATGCTTTTCGGCTCCGGGTTGAGCCAGATGACACGCCGGGCGCGCGCATGGATTTTCTTCAGGATGTCGCCGCGCGGATCGCCGTAATTGGAGCGCGCATCGCCGAGGATCAGCACCGTCGTCCGGTGGTCGATGTCGTCCAGCGCCAGCCGTTCGAGATCGAGAAACGCCTGTCCGTAATCGGTCGAACCGCCGCCATGCTCGCGCAGCGCCTTGAGAATGGCCTCCTCGATCTTGCGCTCGCTCTCGAACATCTTGGTCGTCTCGCCGAGCTGGTTTGAAAAAGCGAAAGAACGCACGCGCGGCAGCACTTCCTGCACGCTGTAAAGGAACATCAGCAGAAACCGCGCCACCTGCGCCACCGAGCCCGAAACGTCGCAGACCACCATCACCTTCGGCCGGTCGATCTTCTTCTGCTTCCAGATCGTGTGGAACATCAGCCCGTCGAACTCGACATTGGCGCGAATGGTCCGCCGGACATCGAGATGCCCGCGCCGGTCGACCTTCCTGCGCCGCGAATGCAAGGCGACGAGGCGCTTGGCCATCTTGGCCACGAGCGCGCGCATGATCTTCATGTCGCGGCCGTCGATATTGCCGAGCCTGACCTGACTCAGAACTTCCTCGCGCAGCTGCCGCCCGGAATTCGCCGTGAAAATTTCGAGCTGCTTTTCGACATAGTCGCGCACGTCCTGCCGGAGCTGATCGCGCAGCCCGCGCAAACCGTCGGCGCCTTCCTGGTCGCCCGCATTCTCGCGCCGCTCGACTTCGTCCTGAAGTCCGTCGAGCCCCATGATCTCCATCATTCGCCGCACATACATGCCGCGCTGCGTAAAAAGCCGGATGCGGTTGAGCTGCGCCTGACGAGCGGCTTCGGCCAGCGCCATCTGCAAAGCCGCCTGATCTCCGCTCTCCAGCATCTCGACGAGATCGGCGAGCGAGGCCGGATTGCCGCCGGGCTCGCCCTCCCGGCCGCCGCCCGGCCCCGACGCGCCGCCGGGCTGGCCCGGCTGGTCCGAGGGATCGCCGTTCTCCTCGTCCTCTCCTTCGCCATCATCCTGCTCGTCCCGCGCCTCGCCGGGCGCGCGCGACTTGAACTGATCGAAGGCGAAGAAGCGGTCGAAGGTCTCGCGGAAGGCCTGTTTCTCGTCCTCGCTCTTGGCCAGAACATGCGAGAGCCCGTCGCGCAGCACCTCGCGGCTGTCGAAGCCGACGAGATCGACGACATTGCCGGCATCGATCGATTCAGACGTCGACACCCGCACATCGGCGGCGCGCAGCGCCCGGATGAAATCGCCCAATACTTCGGTCATGGGCGCATTCCTACTCCACCGCCGCCAGCGCCTTGGTCGTCAGCGCATTGACCTCGGCATCGACGTTGTCGATGTCGTCCTGGAACTTCAGCAGCACATTGAGCGTGCGGCGCACGAGATCGGCGTCAAGCTCGCGCGCATGGAGAAGCACCAGCGTCCGCGCCCAGTCGATGGTCTCGCTGACCGCCGGGAGCTTCTTCAGGTCGAGACCGCGCAAGCCCTGCACGAAAGCGACAAGCTGCGTCCGAAGCCGCGCCTCGACTTCGGGCACCCGCGCGCGGATGATCCGCTGCTCAAGCTCGGTATCGGGGAACGGAATATAGAGATGCAGGCAGCGCCGCTTCAGCGCATCGCCGATTTCGCGCGTGTTGTTCGACGTCAGGAAGACGATGGGCGGCGTCCGCGCCTTGATCGTGCCAAGCTCGGGGATCGAAATCTGATAGTCCGACAGCAGCTCCAGCAGGAACGCCTCGAACTCGTCATCCGACTTGTCCAGCTCGTCGATCAGCAGCACCGCGCCGCCCGGCTGCCACAGCGCCTTCAGCAGCGGCCTGGGCTCGAGAAACTCCTCGCTGAAAAACGTGTCGTCGAAATCATGCAGCCGCGCGATGGATTCCTTCATCCCCTTCGCGTCCGCCATCAGGTCGCCGAGCTTTTCCTTCAGCACCTGGGTATAGAGAAGCTGCTTGCCGTATTTCCACTCGTAAAGCGCCTTGGCCTCATCGAGCCCCTCATAACATTGCAGCCGGATCAGCGGCTTGCCCACGAGCTCGGCCGTCGCCTTGGCGAGTTCCGTCTTGCCGACGCCGGGCGGGCCCTCGACCAGAAGCGGCTTTTGCAGCTTCTCGGCGAGAAAAATCGAGGTCGCAATGTGATCGTTGCAGATATAGCCGCTGCGCTCGAACCCCTGCCGGATCGAGGCGATGGCGGGCGCGGCGGCCCCCCCGTTGGCGCCGTCCACGCCTGAATTGTCCTTGTTCAATTTCTTACGAGGGGCGCAAAATGCCACCCCTCCCCTTCTTTATCTGGTTCCAATTGGGCTATAGGGTACCACGTCCATAAAATTGGCAAGTACAAACAACCTCTTCAGGGAGCTGTGAAACATGACGGCCATCAACGAAGTCGGCGATCTCACAATCGAGGGGGACGTGGCCGTCCTCACCTTGAATTCGCCGCCGGTCAACGCCCTGTCCTCGGCCGTGCGCGGCGCCATCGACGGCGGCATCAGCCAGGCGCTCGACAATGCGGCCGTGAAATCGATCGTGTTGATCTGCGACGGCAAGACCTTCATCGCCGGCGCCGACATCACCGAGTTCGGCAAGGCGCCGAAAGGCCCGAGCCTCTTCGACGCGCTGTCGAAGATCGAGAATGCCTCCAAGCCCGTCGTCGCCGCGATCCACGGCACCGCGCTCGGCGGCGGCCTCGAAGTGGCGCTCACCTGCCACTACCGCGTCGCCGTTCCTTCGGCGAAATGCGGCCTCCCCGAAGTCAATCTCGGCCTCCTTCCCGGCGCCGGCGGCACGCAGCGCCTGCCGCGCATCGTCGGGCCTGAGAAGGCGCTGGAAATGGTGACATCGGGCCAGCATGTCGGCGCCAAGGCCTGCAAGGAGATGGGCCTTGTCGATGAACTGGCCGAAGAGGGCAAGCTGCGCGAAGGCGCCATCGCCTTCGCCCGGAAGATCGTCGCCGAAAAGCGCCCGCTGAAAAAGATCCGCGACCTCAACGCCAAGGTCGAAGCCGCCCGCGGCCACCCGGAAATCTTCTCGAACTTCCGCAAGGCCAACGCCCGCAAGTTCCGCGGCTTCCTCGCGCCCGAATACAACATCCAGTGCATCGAGGCGGCGGTGAACCTGCCCTTCGACGACGGCATCAAGCTTGAGCGCAAGCTTTTTGAAGAGCTCGTCACCGGCACGCAGTCGGCGGCTCAGCGTTATGTCTTCTTCGCCGAGCGTCAGGTCTGGAAGCTGCCGGACGTGCCGGCCGACACGCCGACCATCCCCGTCAATCAGGTCGGCATCATCGGCGCCGGCACGATGGGCGGCGGCATTGCGATGAACTTCCTCAATGCCGGCATCCCGGTGAAGATCGTCGAAACGAAGCAGGATGCGCTCGACCGCGGTCTCGCCACCATCCGCAAGAACTACGAGAACACGGCCAAGAAAGGCCGCATGACGATGGAAGACGTCGAGAAGCGCATGTCGCTGCTGAAAGGCTCGCTGGCGCTCGAAGACCTGAAGGATTCCGACCTCGTCATCGAGGCGATCTTCGAAAACATGGCCGTCAAGAAAGAAGTCTTCGCCAAGCTCGACGCCATCGTCAAACAGGGCGCCATCCTCGCCACCAACACCTCGGCGCTGGACATCGACGAGATCGCCACCGCCGTGAAGCGCCCGGAAGCCGTCATCGGCCTCCACTTCTTCTCGCCCGCCAACGTCATGAGGCTGCTCGAAGTCGTGCGCGCCGACAAGACGTCGAAGCCCGTCATCGCCACCTCGATGCAGCTCGCCAAGAAGATCGGCAAGATCGCCGCTCTTGTCGGCGTCTGCTACGGCTTTGTCGGCAACCGCATTCTCGGCCAGCGTCAGCGCGAGGCGCAGAAGCTGGTGCTCGAAGGCGCCATGCCCTGGGACATCGACCGCGTGCTCTACGATTTCGGTTTCCCGATGGGCCCCTTCGCCATGTCCGATCTCGCCGGCCTCGACATCGGCTGGTCGAAGGAAACGTCGAAAGGCGAAACGATCCGCGACATCCTCTGCGAGATGGACCGCCGCGGCCAGAAGACCGGCTCGGGTTTTTACGACTATGACGAAAACCGCAACGCCAAACCCTCGCCCATCGTCGAGAAGATCATTCTCGACTTCGCCGCGAAGAAGGGCATCAACCGCCGCACGATCTCGGATCAGGAAATCCTCGAGCGCTGCATCTATCCGATGATCAATGAAGGCGCCAAGATCCTCGAAGAGGGCAAGGCGATCCGCGCCTCCGACATCGACATCGTCTGGATCAACGGCTACGGCTGGCCGGTCTATCGCGGCGGCCCGATGTTCTACGGCGACACGGTCGGCCTCGACAAGGTGCTGGCCAAGATGAAGGAATTCCAGGCGCAAATGGGCGACGACTTCAAGCCCTCGGCGCTTCTGGAAAAGCTCGTCGCCGACGGCAAACGCTTCCAGGATTTGTGAGGCCATCAAGGGGCGGCAATCGAGCCGCCCCTTTTTTTCGCCGAACGGGAAACCCAGCCATGAATGCCAACGAACAGCTCGTCCGCGATTTTGTTGCCGTCTGGCCCAGCCTCAACGTCGATGCGATTGTCGGCTACTTCGCCGAGGACGGCGTCTATCACAACATGATGATCGACCCCGTGAAGGGACACGCCGCACTCAAGGATTTCATCGGCGGCTTCATGAAAGACTGGAGCGACGTCAAATGGGACATCCTCAATGTCTCCTCCGCGGGCAATCTGGTCTTTGCCGAGCGCGTCGATCATTTCACGATCGGCGGCAAGCCGGTCGATCTTCCCTGCTGCGGCGTCTTTGAAATCGCCGGCGGCAAGATCGGGATCTGGCGCGACTATTTCGACATGGGAACCTACATGAAGGCGTTTGCCTGAACGGAGACAGCATATGACGATCCGCCTTTACGATCTCGTCACCGAAACAGGCCGGTCTTTGAGCCCCTTCGTCTGGCGCACCAAATATGCGCTGGCGCATAAGGGCCTCGCCTTCGAGGCTCTGCCCGTCGGCTTCACCGACATTCCGGGGCTCTGCGGCGGTCAGTACAAGACCGTTCCGATCATCGAGGATGGAACGACGACCGTTTGCGACAGCTGGGCCATCGCCGATTATCTCGACAAGACTTACAAGGACAAACCGATTTTCACCTCACCGGCCGAGCGCGCGATGGTGAAATTCTTCGACGCCTGGTTTTCGGCCACCGCCTTTCCCGGTATGTTTTCCATCAACCTCCTCGACATCCACAATCATGTGCGGCCTGAGGACCGGGCCTATTTCCGCGCCAGCCGCGAAAGACAGGTCGGCGGCCCGCTGGAAACCTTCGTCGGCGACCGTGAGGAGAAGCTTCCCGCCTTCCGCAAAAGCCTGCGCCCGATGCGCACCGCGCTTGCCGCTTCGCCCTTCCTCGGCGGCGACACGCCGAACTATGCCGACTACATCGCGCTCGGCGCCTTCCTCTGGTCCGGCGCGCTCTGCACCCTGCCGCTGCTGGAAAAATCCGATCCGCTGAACGACTGGCTGGCGCGCGGCTTCGATCTTTACGGCGGCCTCGGACAGGGCTCGCCCTATCCGCTGGCGGCCTGATCCACGGCTGCCGCAAGCGCGGCAAGTCCCGCGTCGCTCTCATCGACCAGAACCACATCGCACAGCCAGAAGCCGGTGGGCGTCGAGGGGATCGTCTCGACGATCTCGCCCGTGTCGGGGTCCGTCGTTTCGACCGGCTCTCCTGCCGTCAATTCGGCATAGGGCAGCCGCACGCGCGCCTCGTCGAAATGCCGTGCGCCCGGCGCGTCCTCCCAGACATAGGGCCGCGCCTTGCCCGCGCTCGCACCGGCAAGCGCCTCCCACAAGGCATCGCCGCTCTCGGCCCGCAGACGATAAATGGTGATCTCGCTCATGCCGCCTGCACCCATGTTTTCGCCTCCAGAGGTGTCAGCAGCCGCGCCACCTGCACCTGCTCGACCGTGTCGTTGAGATAATTGCTGCTGACGCTCGACCCGAGCCGCATCGTGTTGAGGCCCGGCGGCATCGACGCCAGCGCCGCGCTCGCCTCCTCAAGCCCGGTCTTGCGAACGAGATAAAGCCCGTTCGCCGGATCGTAATTCGCGGCGAGCACCGCCCGGCCGGTAGTCAACGCGCTGGCGAGCTTCGCCGTCGCAACGACAGTGCCCGCCGAGACGACCGCGGCGGCGGGCTTGTCATCCGTATCGATGTAGAAGCGCAGCCGGTTGTTGGCCGTCCCGTCCGAAATTTCGGCGATGGGGCGGAGAGCAGCATCGCCGGTGTGGCCGAGATTGACCGCGGCCAGCACCGACAGCCCCGCCGGGAGACCGTTGGCGGAAAATCCCGCAAAAGGCTCGCTGCCGGATTGAACGGCCTTCACGTCGGAGGCATAGCGCGTCGCCGAGTTGGACGTCGCCGGAATATATGGCGTGGCGAATTTCCCGGCCTCGATCTGGGCGCCGAACAGGTAGATATATTCCCCGGCACCCACATAGGTCTGAAGTCTCGCCGCCGTGCCGTTCGGAATGAAGACAAGACCGCCGCCGCCATTGGAGCTGCTGCCTGTCGCGGTTGCCGTCACGGATATGCGATACCAGCCATTTCCGCGCGCTGCGATCGCCGCCGACGCCGACGCGCCCACTGCTGTCACCGTTCCCGAAACCAGATCGAAATTCGCATAGGCGGAACTGGAAAAAACCCCGGTGCCGAAAATGATCTGCACGTACTGGTGGGTTCCATACTTGACGAAATAGCTTTCGGTATAAGCGCCGGCCGCCGCGATGTTGACCGTGGACAGATTGACCACCCGGTGAAAAGCACTGGTCGCGTTGTCGGTCATTTTGTAGGCATCGTTCGATCCGTCCGGCGACGTCGCGGCATCGGCGGTCAAGGTCGCGTTGCTTGCGGTCCAGGTCGCGCTGTCGAAAGCATTTGATGGATAGAGGACATTCGTGCGCTGCTCGCCCGCATAGGCGCCGACGCCCTTGTTCGCCGCCAGCATGTTGACGCCGAAGCTCTGCAAAATGCCTGCGGCATCGGCCAGCAGATGAGTTGACGAGCGCGTCACCGCCAGCGCCGAGGCGAGCGCAATGTCGGCGCCCTGCCGCATGTAGCGCGCATTCAGCGGATCGGCGGCAAATATGGCCTTCTCATGCCACCAGCCGCCGTTGACGCCGCCGCGCCACGCCGGCCCCTGTCCCGGCTGCCAGCTGGCGCCGCCCGCCGATGGAAATGGAATCTGCCTCGCAAGAACCGTCATCGCCCGTCTCCGCTTCAATCTCCTCAGCGGAAATGGGGCGCGATCCTGAAATTCTAATTGGGGATATCTTTCACTTCACCATCGCGCCGGCCTGATTGGTCAGCCTGTAGGCGAAAAGCACCGGCACAAAGGTGAGCGCCATGACGGCGAGGACGACCACATTGACCTCCGGCAACCGCTGGCCGAGCCGGATGGCGCCGAAAATCCACAAGGGCAACGTGTTCTGCGCCCCCGCCGTGAAGGTCGTCACGATCACCTCGTCGAACGACAGCGCAAAGGCGAGCAGCGCGCCCGCGACAAGCGATGTCGAAATCATCGGCAGCGTCACCCGCCGGAAGGTCGCCCAGGCGTCGGCGCCGAGGTCCATCGACGCTTCTTCGAGCGAGCGCGGCACGCGCCGGAGCCGCGCAATGACGTTGTTGTAGACGATGACGATGCAGAAGGTCGCGTGGCCGATCACGATGGTCCAGAACGAAAGGCCGAGCCCCCAGAAAACGAAGAACGAGTTGAGCGCCATGCCGGTGATGATGCCGGGCAGCGCAATCGGCAGTACGACGACGAAGGATACCGCATCCTTGCCGAAGAAATCGAAACGATGCACCGCGAAAGCAACCGACGAGCCGAGCAGAACCGCAATCGTCGTCGCAACCACGCCCGCCTTGATCGACAGCCAGAGCGCCGTTCTGATCTCGTCATTGGTGAAAGCCGAGCCGAACCATTTCAGCGTGAAGCCGGCAATCGGCCAGCTCTGGATGTTGGACGAGTTGAAGGCATAGACGATGATGAGGACGATCGGAACGAAGAGGAAGGCCAGCACCAGGCCGACCCAGATCGTCAATGCGATGCGCGCGAACTTCGTTTCCATCCGCCCTCACATATGCTCGAAGGCGCCGGTGCGCCGCGCCGCCGCCAGATAAAGCGCCATGACGACGAGCGGGATCGTCGCATAGGCCGCCGCGAATGGAACATTGTTGGTGATGCCGAC
>DASVNC010000252.1:0-9878 GCA_036384055.1 Parvibaculum sp. | reverse complement strand
ATCCGCTGTTTCTCGATGAGAACCCGCCGCGCATTCGCCGTTTCGGCGAGGTGGCGGACATCACCTTCATCACCACGGCGGGCGAGAAGCCGGCGGAATTTGCAACGCCGCGCCATCGCGTCGCCTTCATGCCGAACCCGGCCGACCGGTCGATCGAGGCGCTGGAGGGCTTCGCGCGGACCGATCAGAGTACGGATATTTTCTGCTCCATCGTCAGCGAGACGGGCACGCCCTGGCGCGCCGAGGCGATGCGCGACCTCAAGGTGCGTGTTCCGGAAGCGCGCTACGGATTTTTCGGCATCGACGGCAAGCCGCCGATTTTCGGCTGGGAGTATTTCGACGCCATCGGCAATGCGCGCATGGGGCTCAACCTCAATCGGCGCGACGGCGACTATCTCTATTCGTCGGACCGGCTGGCGCAGCTGGCCGGCAACGGCCTGCTGGTGCTGGTCGGGCGGGCAAGCGGCTATGGCGATTTCTTTTCGGACGAGGAATTCGTCTTTTACGACGGGCCTGCGGAACTCGCCGACAAGCTGCGCTATTTCCTCGGCCACGATGCCGAGCGCCAGGCGATGGCGGCGCGGTCGCACGCCAAATATCACGCGATCTGCAACGAGCGCCTTGTCGCCCGCTTCATCGAGGAAGCGAGCTTCGGCAAGGCCTTCAATCCGGACTATGTCTGGCCGACCCGCATTTTCGGCGGCTGACGGCGCTCCATCTGAAGCTGAAAAGTAATGCGCCCCGCCCAAGGCACCCGAGGTGGGCGAGATGCCGTGGACGAGGCGCGATTGCCGCCGCGTTCTGCGGGGGCGTGATCCGGGTCCGTGGGTTTGGGCAAAGCCACAGGCCGGATCGCTGCGATTTGCTCCGGTTCAGGAGGGTGGGCTGCCTTCCTTGGGTGAACCGGAACAAGGCCACAGTAGGTACGAATCGTTAAACACACGTTAAACGGGAAATTAAAATACGACAACACTTTTTACGTGTGTTGTGGCCCGGCGCCCGGCGGCGCTGGATTTCGCTGGAACGGGCTCCTATAAATCGCGCCAACAGCGCGGGCCGAGACTCGCGCTTCGCGTGCATCAATCAATGAAGCTGCTCTTTGGGCAGCGAGGCGGGGCCGCCGGTCAGCGGGCGGTTCCCATGAATCCGGAGGCGGTCATGGCGGGCCATTCGCAATTCAAGAACATCATGTACCGCAAGGGCGCGCAGGATAAGAAGCGCTCGAAGCTCTTTTCCAAGCTCGCCAAGGAAATCACCGTCGCGGCCAAGATGGGTCTCGCCGATCCCGTCTACAATCCGCGCCTCAGGGCCGCCATTCAGGATGCGCGCGCCGAAAACATGCCGCGCGACAACATCGAACGGGCGATCAAGAAGAGCACCGATCAGGGCGGCGCCAACTACGAAGAAGTGCGTTACGAGGGCTTCGGTCCGGGCGGCGTCGGCGTCATCGTCGAGACGCTGACCGACAACCGCAACCGCACGGCGAGCGCGGTGCGCTCCACCTTCACCAAGAACGGCGGCAATCTCGGCGAAACGGGGTCGGTCTCCTTCATGTTCTCGCGCCTCGGACGAATCGAATATGCGCCGGAAGCCGGCAGCGCCGACGCCATGCTGGAAGCGGCCATCGAGGCGGGCGCGGAAGACTGCCAGTCCTCGGCGGAGGCCCATGAGCTTTTCTGCGCGCCCGATGCCCTGCATGAAGTCGCCCGGGCGCTGGAAGCGAAATTCGGCGAGCCGCGCTCGGCCAAGATCGTCTGGAAGCCGCAGAACGCCATCGAGGTCGACGACGAAAAGGCTGAGTCGCTGATCAAACTTCTCGAAGCGCTGGACGACGACGACGATGTGCAGCAAGTTTACTCGAACTTCGAGCTGTCCGATTCGGTGATGGAGAAGATGTCGGCCTGACGCCGTAGCCATTTCACCGGCGGACCTGAACCGACAGGCCCCAACCATGCCGGCCTCCCTCAGATATCTCGGCATCGATCCGGGCTTGCGCGCGACCGGCTGGGGCGTCATCGAGGTGACGGGCGCGCGGCTCGTCCACATCGCCAACGGCACCGTGACATCCAACGAAAAACTGAGCCTTGCCGAACGCCTGGTCGAGATCGAGGCCGGTCTCTGCATCGTCGTCGAGACCTATGCGCCGGACGCCGCCGCGGTCGAGCAGGCTTTCGTCGCGCGCGATCCGGGCGCAGCGCTGAAGCTTGGACAGGCGCGGGGGCTGGCGCTCATGGTGCCGGCGCGGGCCGGCATTCCGGTCGCCGAATATGCGCCCAACCACATCAAAAAATCGGTGGTCGGCGCGGGCCATGCCGACAAGGCGCAAATCCGCATGATGGTCGAGATGCTTTTGCCGGGCGTGAAGATCGGCACGGAACATGCGGCGGATGCGCTCGCCATCGCGATAGCCCACGCCCATTCGGGCGGAGCCAACGAGCGCATCGCGGCGGCGCTGATGCGCGATGCGGCCACAACGAAAAAAGCGCGGCGCGCATGATCGGGAAGCTTCGAGGCATCGTCGACGAGAAGAACGCCGACTGGGCGATTATCGACGTCAATGGCGTCGGCTATCAGGTGACGTGCTCAAAGCGGACGCTCGATCAGCTTGCGACGGGAAGCGCGGCGGTGCTTTCGATTGAAACCAAGGTCAGCGAAGACGCAATCCGGCTGATCGGTTTTGCAAGCGAACTGGAGCGCGACTGGTTCAGGCTGCTCACCGGCCTGCAGGGCGTGGGCACGCGGGTCGCGCTCGGCGTTCTCGGCACGCTGTCGCCTGCCGATCTGGCGCGCGCGATTGCGCTCGATGACAAGAAGGCGGTGGCCGCCGCGCCGGGCGTCGGGCCCAAAGTTGCCGCGCGGATCGTGACGGAATTGAAAGACAAGGCGCCGGTCGATCAGAACTTTGCCGTCTCGCTCGATGTCGGCGTCGCGCTTGCGGCGGCGGAAGCAGGCGGCGGGCAGATGCGCGACGCGGTGTCGGCGCTAGTCAATCTCGGCTATCCGCAGGCGCAGGCGATGGGCGCGATTTCGGCGGCGGCGAAGCGGCTTGAAGGTGAAGTGTCGGCCGAGCAGTTGATCCGGCAGGGCTTGAAGGAGTTGGCGCGGTGAACGACCGCTTGATCGGCGCGCGCAAGAAGGAAGAGGACGAGGCGGAACGCTCGCTCCGGCCGCAGACGCTTGGCGACTTTGTGGGGCAGGCGCGGGCGCGGGAAAATCTCGGCGTCTTCATCGAGGCGGCGCGGACGCGCGGCGAGGCGCTGGATCATGTGCTTTTTGCAGGGCCGCCCGGTCTCGGCAAGACGACGCTGGCGCAGATCGTGGCGCGCGAGCTTGGCGTCAATTTCCGCGCGACCTCGGGGCCGGTTATTTCCAAAGCGGGCGACCTTGCGGCGCTATTGACCAATCTCGAACCGCGCGACGTGCTTTTCATCGACGAAATTCATCGGCTGTCGCCGGCGGTCGAGGAAATTCTCTATCCGGCGATGGAGGATTTTCAGCTCGATCTCATCATCGGTGAGGGGCCGGGGGCGCGTTCGGTCCGGATCGATCTCGCGCCCTTCACGCTGATCGGCGCGACGACGCGGACCGGCCTGCTGACGACGCCCTTGCGCGACCGTTTCGGCATTCCGGTGCGGCTCAACTTTTACGAGATTTCCGAACTTGAGCACATTGTCCGGCGCGGGGCGGGGCTTCTGGGCATCGAGATGACGGCGGACGGGGCGCATGAAATTGCCCGCCGCGCCCGGGGAACGCCGCGTGTCGCGGGACGTCTCCTGCGCCGCGTCCGCGACTTTGCAGCCGTGGATAAAGTGGCGCGGATCGATGCCAAGGCCGCCGACAAGGCGCTGGCGCGGCTCGAAGTCGATGAGCTAGGGCTTGATGCGCTCGATCACCGCTATCTCCGCTGCATCGCCGTCAGCTTTTCGGGCGGGCCGGTCGGCGTCGAGACCGTGGCGGCGTCGCTGTCGGAGCCGCGCGACGCGATCGAGGAGATCATCGAGCCCTATCTCATCCAGCAAGGGCTGGTGAACCGGACGCCGCGCGGCCGCGTGCTCACTGCCGCCGCCTTCGCCCATCTCGGGCTGCCGTTGCCCGCGGGCGGCGCGGTGCAGCAGGGCGGTCTTTTTTCCCAAGAGGATGAGGCATGACTGTGGAAAGCTGGCCTGATCTTGCTGGCCGCATCGAGGGCAAGGTGCATGTCCTGCCCGTCCGGGTCTATTACGAGGACACGGATTTTTCCGGCATCGTCTATCACGCCAATTATCTGCGCTTCGCCGAGCGGGGACGGTCCGATTTTTTGCGTTTAACGGGCGTTAACCATACCGAACTATTCCAGGGCGACGACCCTCTCGCCTTCGCCATCCACCGCATGGAAATCGATTTTGTCAGGCCCTCCCGCATCGACGACCGGCTGGAGGTTCACACCCGTTACAGCAAGGCAGGCGGCGCGCGGCTTGAGGCGGTGCAGACGATCTACCGCCTCGACGGTATGGGTGGACGAGAAGAAATCTGGCGGGCCCAAGTGTTTGCCGCCTGCCTGGATAAAAACGGCAGGCCGCGACGGCTGCCCGAAAAGGCAAGGATGGCGCTTGCCCCCTATGTCGATCCGGCGTCATGAGACTTTTGTTGTGAGCGGGCAACATGAACCCGCTAAGCTATTGGAGTTCGAGATAAATCCCTCAATGCGCCACGGTTTCGACATAATTCGTGGACTAACTTCGGCCTCAACTCGGGGGCACATGTGCATGGACGGTTCCGCGACGCAGGCTTCGGCCTTGCACCGCCGGTTTGCGTCTGCGACATGCCGTCCCGTTGGTTGACGCGCGCTTTCGGAGAGGCAAATGGATCCCACGACCCAGCATATCGATACCGGCGTCAACACCGCCCAGGTCATCGCCAATCAGACCGCCAACGCCGTTCCGGTGGATTTCTCCATCTGGGGGCTGTTCATGCATGCCGATGCGATCGTGAAGATCGTCATGCTCGGTCTTCTGTTCGCGTCCGTCTGGTCGTGGGCGATCATTTTCGACAAGTGGTGGCGTTTCAGCAGCGTCGAGCGGCGCGCCGACCAGTTCGAGCGGACCTTCTGGTCGGGCCGCTCGCTTGAAGAGCTTTATCAGGAAGTAGGCCACCGCCCGGCCCATCCGCTTTCGGCGCTTTTCATCGCGGCCATGCGCGAGTGGCGCCGGTCGCAGGAGATTGCCACCGACAGCTTCCTTGGCCTCAAGGAGCGCGTCGATAAGGTGATGCAGGTGACGATCAGCCGCGAAATGCTGGCGCTCGAAGCCCGTCTGCTGTTCCTTGCGACCGTCGGCTCGGTGGCGCCGTTCATCGGCCTTTTCGGCACGGTCTGGGGCATCATGAATTCGTTCCAGTCGATCGCCATCAGCCGCGACACCAACCTCGCGGTCGTCGCGCCCGGCATTGCGGAGGCGTTGTTCGCCACCGCGCTCGGCCTCGTCGCCGCCATTCCGGCGGTTGTCGCCTATAACCGCTTCTCCAACCAGGTCGGCCGTTTCGGCAGCCGCATGGAGAGCTTCGCGGATGAATTCTCCGCAATCCTCTCCCGCCAACTCGACGAGCGGAGCTAGACATGGCTTTCTCCGCACAGGGAGCATCGGGCGGGCGCGGGCGCAGCAAGTTCAAGCGCACGCCGATGGCCGAGATCAACGTGACGCCGATGGTCGACGTCATGCTGGTGCTGCTCATCGTCTTCATGGTGGCGGCGCCGCTGCTGACCGTCGGCGTGCCCGTCGATCTGCCGAAGACGCAGGCGGCGCCGCTGTCCGGCGACAACGAACCCCTGACGATCACGCTCGACGGCAAGGGCCAGATTTTCATTCAGGAGACGCCGGTCGAGGTCGATGCGCTCGTGCCCCGTCTTCTGGCCATCGCGCAGAACGGATATGAGCAGCGCATATTCGTTCGCGCCGATAGCGGCATCAATTATGGCCGCGTCATGGATGTGATGGGACGCATCAGTTCGGCCGGATTCACGAAAGTGGGTCTCGTCACCGAATCCGATACGTCACAATCACCCCAGGCCGGCACGAAGTAAGCAAACCGGGTATGCGCAGGTCGCTCAGTTACTCCGCCGGGCTTCACGCCGCGGTATTGATCGCGACTCTGGTTGCGTTTCCGTCGCCGCGGGCGCTCGATCCCGTGCCGACGCGGGCGCTTCCGGTCGATCTCATTACCGTCTCCGAACTGACGAACCTGAAGCACAAGGCGAAGAAGATAACCCAGACGCCGAAGCCGCCGGAGACGCCGGCTCAAAAGGTGGAGCCGGACAAGCCGAAGCCGACGCCTCAGCCCGAGGAGAAGGCCGAGCTTATTCCCGACAAGACGGCCGAGAAAAAGCCGGAAGAGAAGAAGCCAGAACCTCCCAAGCCGGAGAAACCGAAGCCTGTCGTGCAGAAGCCGGTCGAAAAGAAAACGCCCAAGGCTTTCGATCCGAGCAAGATTGCGGCGCTTCTGAACAAGATTCCGGACGCGGCGGCGAAACCCGACGAGGCCAAGCCGACGAACGAGAAGGTCGATGCGCCGGAGACGGACAATGCCGACGAGCCGATGACGTTGAGTGAAATCGACGCCATCAAGGTGAAGGTGCAGAAATGCTGGAACGTGGGCGCGCTGGCGGGCAGCGTCGATGCGGACAAGATGTTCGCCAAAATCAGCGTTTCGCTCAATGAGGACGGATCCATCGCGGGGCGGCCGGAAATCGGCGAGCTGGGCGGCGGCGCCTCGCGGCTCTTGGCCGAGCGGGCCGTGCAGGCGATACAGGCTTGCGCGCCTTACGATTTTCTCCCTGCGGACAAGTACAATTCCTGGCGGGACGTCGACATGAACTTCAGCTTGTCCGGAATGATGTGATCGGGAGACTGAAAAGCGCCGATTGTCGCCATCGGTTCGCAGAATTGACAAATTGTGGTCCCATCTTCGGGTGCCCGCGGGGGGTGGGCAGCCGGAAGACCAGGCAGGAGTGACCTAGATGTTCGACGTTCTTCACAAGATCAGGTTCGGGCTTCACATGATCAGGCTCGGGGGTATCCGGTCGATCGCTTTCGTCATCGCGTTGACGGCGGCGGCAGGCGTCGCCGCACCGGCACAGGCGGCGCTTCAGATCGACATCAACAAGGGCAATACCGAACCCTTGCCGATTGCGATCACCGATTTCCTCGGCGGGCCGGGGCAGGAAGCATCCGCCGGCACCGACATCGCGACCGTCGTCACCAACGATCTCGAACGCTCGGGTCTTTTCAATCCGCTGCCGAAAGCCTCGTTCATCGAGAAGCCGACCGACATCAACGTGCCGCCGCGCTTCGGAGACTGGCGCATCATCAAGGCGCAGGCGCTCGTCACCGGGCAGACCAAGCTTGAAGCCGATGGCCGTCTGCGCGTCGAGTTCCGGCTGTGGGACGTCTATGGTGAGCAGCAGCTCACCGGCTTGCAGTTTTTCACCACGCCTGACAACTGGCGCCGCGTCGCGCATCTGATCGCCGACCAGATCTACAAGCGCCTGACCGGCGAGGACGGCTATTTCGACACGCGCATCGTCTATGTCTCGGAAACGGGACCGAAGGATCGGCGCGTCAAGCGGCTGACCATCATGGACCAGGATGGATACAACCCGCACATGCTGACCAACGGCGCCGAGCTTGTGCTGACGCCGCGTTTCAGCCCGAACTCGCAGGAGATCACTTACCTCTCCTATCACAACAACAGCCCGCGGGTTTATCTGCTCGACATCGAGACCGGTCAGCAGGAAGTCGTCGGCGAATTTCCCGGCATGACCTTCGCGCCGCGTTTCTCGCCCGATGGCCAGAAGGTCATCATGAGCCTTCAGCGCGGCGGCAACGCCAACATCTATACGATGGACCTGCGCAGCCGGCAGGTGACGCGCCTGACGACGACGGCGGCGATCGACACGGCGCCGAGCTATTCGCCGGACGGCACGCAGATCACGTTTGAATCCGATCGCGGCGGCTCGCAGCAGATCTATGTGATGAATGCGGATGGTTCCAACCAGCACCGCATCAGCTTCGGCCAGGGCCGCTATGCGACGCCGGTGTGGTCGCCGCGTGGCGACCTCATCGCCTTCACCAAGCTCATCGGCGGGCAGTTCGTCATCGGCGTGATGAAGCCCGACGGCACCGGCGACCGCGTGCTGACCGAGGGCTATCACAACGAAGGTCCGACCTGGGCGCCCAACGGCCGCGTCATCATGTTCTTCCGCGAAACGCGCGGCGCGAACGGCGGTCCGGGCCTGTGGTCGGTCGACCTGACGGGCTATAACGAGCGGCCCGTGCCGGCGCCGACCTTTGCGTCGGACCCCGCCTGGTCGCCCCGCATTCAGTGATTCTCAGGGTGATTCTCGCGGCCGGCGCCTCCGGCGGGACCGCGAAAACGGTCTGAATGGTCATAACGGACGGCGGCGCGGGCGGGGCGGAAGTCCCGCCCGCCCTGTTTCTGTGTGACGCGATGCAAAAATGTCACGAACCCCATGCTGAAAAGTCGCAGATAGGCCAATAGTCTTGCCACGCCTGAAGGCCGCAGCTACTATTTTGTTGCGGTACGGCAACCCAGCGTCCTTCGGGCCGACTTTGTAGAGCCACGGCTTCCCAGCCAAGAGGGCTAACCCCTCCTGTCCGGGATGTTCAGCATGCAATGTAGTAAAGGAACGCTGAGCCGCTTTGGCCGTTGAGATTAAAAGGAGAGCACCCGAATGAAGTCCCCGTATGCAGGCCTGCGGTTCGCCGCTGTGGCCGCAGCCTTTCTGTTTGTGGCCGCGTGCAGCTCGAGTTCCGACACTGCCGCTCCCACCAATTCGTCTTCGACTGTCACTCCCGGCACGCAAGCAGATCTCGTCACCAATGTCGGTGACCGGGTGTTCTTCGATACCGACAAGTCGAGCCTGAAAGACGACGCTAAAGCGACCCTCCAGCGCCAGGCTGCCTGGATGAAGCTTTATCCCAAGCTGACGTTCTCGCTCGAAGGCCATGCCGACGAGCGCGGCACGCGTGAATACAACCTCGCGCTCGGTGGCCGTCGCGCCGCCGCTGCGAAGGACTACCTTGTGAGCCTCGGCGTCGATGGTTCGCGCATCAAGACGATCTCCTACGGCAAGGAGCGTCCGGTGTGCCTCGACTCGAACGAGAATTGCTGGGCTCAGAACCGCCGCGCTGTGACGGTGGTCGCTGAAGGCGCCGGCATGTAAGTCAACCGGCGCAAGCCGTTTGGTGAATACGGGAGCGCCCTTCCGCAAAAGCGGGAGGGCGCTTCTTGCTTTTTGAGGCACGCGAGGGCTGAGGGGATGCGCGGCGGGTGCGCCGGCGGGCTGAATGCCCCAATTTGGTCGCAGTTGCGCTTATGATACATAAACTTCCTGCATGCATTCTTCGCATGCTGCCGGTGTTGTAGCGCGGTGAAATCGTCTTGAGGCGGACCAGGTGACAAAAGCCAAATTTCTTGTTGCGGCGGGCATGGCCGCCCTTGTGGGGCTGCCGGTTCTGATGTCGCAGAGCGCCAGCGCGGACGACGCGGACCTGCGCGCGGTGAACAACCGGCTCGACCGGCTGGAGCGTTCGGTCAACGACATGCAGCAGCAGAGCTATGGCGGCGGATCGTCGTCCGGCGGTTCGGCGCCCGCGGGCGGCGGTTCGACGGCATCGGCCGACACCGAAGCGCGGCTTGGCGAAATCGAGGAGCAGATGCGCTCGCTGACGGGCCGCATCGACGAGCTGGACCACAAGATCACCCAGACCCAGCAGGATCTGCAGACCTACAAGGCCGATCAGGATCTGCGCATGCAGGACATGCAGAAGGGCGGCGCGGGCGCCGCGCCCGCAGGCGCTGCCCCTGTTGCGGGCGGCGCGCCG
>DASVNC010000251.1:0-7554 GCA_036384055.1 Parvibaculum sp. | reverse complement strand
CGCCATCGCCGTCGTCATCCTGCTGGCGGTCGCCCCGTTCGCCATCATTCCCGTGCTGATCTTCCTGCCCGAAACCGCCAAACGCTCGCTCGAAGACATCGCGCCTGAAGTCCTGACCGACATCGAGGCCGGTCCGACGCCCTTCCCGTAAGACGCCTCACCGAGAAGGCGTCGCCCGTTCGATGATCGCCGCTTGATCCGCGCCCACCGGCAGCGTCCCGTAAATATCCCCCCAGTCGCGCCCGAGCCGCGTCGCGCAATAGGCATCCGACACGGCGGACGGCGCATGTTGCACGAGGATCGAACCCGCCGCGATCTTCGCCATCGCCTCGACGATCTGGCGCGAGCGGGCTTCCAGCGAGCCGAAATCGGCAAAGGCATCCTTCAGCGCCTCGAGCGCGCCGTCATAGGCGGCGTTGGCGCCGCGCGCGGCGTCGAATTCCGCCAGCACCACATCGAGCGCCTGCGGTTCGCGAGCGAGCGCGCGCAGCACATCGAGGCACATGACGTTGCCTGAGCCTTCCCAGATCGCGTTGACCGGCATCTCCCGGTAGATGCGGCCCGCGATCCCTTCTTCGACATAGCCATTGCCGCCGAGGCACTCCATCGCCTCATAGGCGAGGTTCGGCGCACGTTTGCAGACCCAGTATTTCGCCACCGGCGTCATGATGCGGCGGAAGGCGGCCTCCGCCTCGCTGCTCTCCGCGTGATCGAAAGATCGCGCCACGCGGAACGACAAGGCCGTCGCCGCCTCCGTTTCGAGCGCGAGATCGGCCAGCACGTTCGCCATCAGCGGCTGGTCGATAAGTTTCTTCTGAAAGACGGTGCGGTAGGCGCAATGATGCACGGCTTGCGCGACAGCGGCCCGCATCATGCCCGCGGACGCGATCGCGCAGTCGAGCCGCGTATAGGTCGCCATCTCGATGATGTTGCGGACGCCGCGCCCTTCCTCGCCGATCAGCCAGGCCGACGCTGCCTGAAATTCGACTTCGGACGAAGCGTTCGACTTGTTGCCGACCTTGTCCTTCAACCGTTGAATGAAAATCGCATTCTCTTCGCCGTCGGGCGTGAAGCGCGGCATCAAAAAACAGGAGAGACCACCGGGCGCCTGCGCCAGCACCAGAAACGCATCGCACATCGGCGCCGAGAAAAACCACTTGTGTCCGGTGATGCGATAATGGCCGCCCGGCCCGCCTTTGCCGACCGGCTCGGCGCGCGTCGTGTTGGCGCGCACATCCGTACCGCCCTGCTTCTCCGTCATCCCCATCCCGAAGGTGACGCCCATTTTGTCCCGCGCCGGAACGAAAGCCGGATCGTAATCGCGCGACAGAATGCGCGGCACCCATTCCGCCGCGAGGTCGGGCTGGAACATCAGTACCGGCACGGCGGCATTCGTCATGGTGATCGGGCAGCCGTGGCCGGATTCGATCTGCGTCATCATGTAGGTGCCGGCAAGCCGCGAGACGACCGCGCCCGGCTTCGTCTTGCTGCCGTCCTTCAGATGATCCCAGGGCGAGCCGTGAAGCCCCTGCGCCACCGACAGCGCCATCAGCTGATGATAGGACGGATGAAACTCCACCTTGTCGATCCGATGGCCGAAGCGGTCGAAGCTCTTCAGCACCGGGAGGTAGGTGTTGGCCTGCCGCCCCAGGTCGATCACCTCCGACGTGCCGATCTTCGCGCCGAACGCGGAGAGCGACGCCCGCGCGCCCTTGCCGCCCTCGCGCTCCACCGTTTCGACCAGGGCCGTGTCGGAGGCATAGAGGTTGTAATTTTCCAGCGGAGGCGGCTGGTTGAAGACCTCATGGGTGGCGAAGCTGTGCGGGCTGGTCATGGGCATCCTCCGTTCCGACTGGCGTAAAGCCTATCATGGGGGCCCGAAGCGGGGATAATTCTGCCTTGCCGCATGGCGGAATCGGCCCTATACAATGCCGCTTTAATGACCAACGCGGACACGCAAATCCTGCCCCTCTTCCCGCACCGGCATCTGCTGGGAATTGAAGGGCTTTCCGCCTCCGACATCACCGCCCTTCTCGACCTGTCCGACACCTATGTCGAGCAGAACCGCCAGGTCGACAAAAAGGGCTCGGTCCTTCGCGGCCGCACCCAGATCAACCTCTTCTTCGAAGCCTCGACGCGCACGCAAAGCTCGTTCGAACTGGCCGGCAAGCGCCTCGGCGCCGATGTCATGAACATGTCGGTCTCGTCCTCCTCGATCAAAAAGGGCGAAACCCTGATCGACACGGCGATGACGCTGAACGCGATGCATCCCGATCTCATCATCATCCGGCACGGAGATTCGGGCGCGGTCGAGCTTCTTTCCCAGAAAGTCAGCTGCTCGGTCATCAACGCCGGCGACGGCAGCCACGAACACCCGACGCAGGCGCTGCTCGACGCGCTGACCATCCGCCGCCGCAAGGGCCGCCTCGAAGGCCTGACGGTTGCGATCTGCGGCGACATTCTCCATAGCCGCGTTGCGCGCTCCAACATTCTGCTCCTGAACGTCATGGGCGCGCGCGTCCGCGTCGTCGCGCCGCCGACCCTGCTGCCCGGCGGCATCGAACGTTTCGGCGTCGAGGTCTTCCATGACATGCGCAAAGGCCTCGAAGGCTGCGACATCGTGATGATGCTGCGTCTGCAATTGGAGCGCATGTCCGGCTCCTACGTTCCCTCGCAGCGCGAATATTTCCATTACTACGGCCTCGACTACGACAAGCTCGCTTCGGCCAGGCCCGATGCCCTCATCATGCATCCCGGCCCGATGAACCGCGGCGTCGAGATCGACAGCGCGGTCGCCGACGACATCAATCGCAGCGTCATCCGCGAGCAGGTCGAGATGGGCGTCGCGGTGCGCATGGCCGTCCTCGACGCGCTCTCCCGCAATCTGCCGAACGAGCCGTCCACATGAACCGCACCGCTTTCATCAATGCGCGGTTGGTCGATCCGGCTTCGGGACTCGACACGCCCGGCAACCTGCTTGCCGCCGACGGCAAGATCGCCGATCTCGGATCGAACCTCTTCAGCGACGGCATTCCGGACGGCGTCGAAGTCGTGGACTGCCGCGGCCAGGTGCTGGCGCCCGGCCTCATCGACATGCGCGTCTTCACCGGCGAGCCCGGCGCGGAACATCGCGAGACCCTGCGCACCGCAAGCCACGCGGCGGCGGCGGGCGGCGTCACCACCTTCATCGTCATGCCGAACACCGATCCGGTGATCGACGATGTGGCGCTGGTCGATTTCATCGAACGCCGCGCGCGCGACACCGGCATCGTCAACATCCACCCGATGGCCGCGCTGACCAAGGGCCTCAACGGCAAGCAGATGACCGAGATCGGGCTTCTGAAAGATGCCGGTGCCGTCGCCTTCACCGATGGCGACCGGGCGATAGCGGACGCTCAGGTCATGCGCCGCGCGATGAGCTATGCGGCCCATTTCGGCGCGCTTCTCGTGCAGCACGCCGAGGTGCCCGAACTTGCGACCGGCGTCATGAACGAAGGCGAACTCGCCAGCCGCCTCGGCCTTGCCGGCATCTCGCCCGCCGCCGAAACCATCATGATCGAACGCGATCTGCGGCTGCTCGAACTCACGGGCGGGCGCTATCACGTCGCGCAGATTTCCTGCGAAGCCTCGGTCGACGTCATTCGCCGGGCGCGGCGCCACGGACTTAAGGTGACCTGCGGCGTGTCTGCGGCGCATCTGACGCTCAACGAAAACGACGTGCAGGGCTACCGCACCTTCTTCAAGCTGTCGCCGCCGCTCCGCTCCGAAGGCGACCGCCGCGCGCTTGTTGCCGGCCTCGCCGACGGCACAATCGACGTTGTCGTCTCCAGCCACGATCCGCAAGACCCCGAGGTGAAGCGCCGCCCCTTCGCGCAAGCGGGCTTCGGCGCCATCGGTCTCGAAACGCTGCTGTCGGCGGCGCTCTCCCTGGTCCAGAACGGCGACATGCCGCTCGCGCGCCTGTTGAGCGCGATGACGCATGTTCCCGCCGATCTGCTTGGTCTCGATACCGGACGCCTGGCGGCCGGACTTCCCGCCGATCTCGTTCTGATCGACATCGGCTCGCCCTGGATCGTCGAAGCGGACAAGCTCCATTCGATCTCGAAGAATACCACCTTCGACAATCGCCGAATGCAGGGACGCGCCTTGCGTACTGTCGTCGGCGGCAAGACGGTCTACGTCCAGGGATAGCTAAACCCGTCATTGCGAGCGCAGCGAAGCAATCCAGAAGGCCACAAAGAAAGCCCGGCCCGGCCATGTACCGATGGGCTGGCGTCCCTGAAATACGGCGGCTATGATCGGCCGGCAGTTTGGAGGGAGAAATAATGTTCAGTTCACTGAGTGACGGATCGGGCGCGCCGCTGCTCGTCTTGGCGCTGGCCGTCGGCTATCTGCTGGGCTCCATCCCCTTCGGTCTGATCCTGACGCGGATGGCCGGGCTCGGCGACATCCGCGACATCGGCTCCGGCAATATCGGCGCGACAAACGCCTTGCGAACCGGCAACCGCTGGGTCGCCGGCGGAACCTTCATCGGCGATGCCGGCAAGGGCGCCGTCGCCGTTCTGATCGCGCCCCATCTTGGCGGAGATCCCGCCGCGATGGCGACCGCCGCAGCCGCAGCCGCTTTCCTCGGCCACCTCTATCCGGTCTGGCTGCGCTTCAAGGGCGGCAAGGGTATTTCGACCTTTATTGGCATCAACCTCGCGCTCTTCTGGCCGGTCGGACTTCTCTTCTGCCTGACATGGCTCGCGGTCGCCGCAATCTTCCGCTATTCATCGCTCTCGGCTCTGGTCGCCGCCGCCGCAACACCTCTCTATCTCTTTCTGTTCGGCCGGACTGAACTCATTCCGCTCAGCATCGTCCTTGTCGCTCTCATCTATCTCGCGCACCGCGACAACATCAGCCGCCTTCTCGCCGGCACCGAATCCCGCATCGGCTCGTAAATATGAGCTCTGCGCTGACAGCGGCGGAACGGCTGGCGCGTTTGCGGCTCGCGCGCAGCGACACCATCGGACCGGTGACGTTCCGCGAATTGATGCAGCATTTCCCAAACGCCGCCGAGGCGCTGGAAGCCTTGCCGACGCTGGCGCAGCGCGGCGGCCGCAAGGGCGTGTTGCGCATACCCTCCCGCGCCGAAGCCGAACGCGAAATCACGGCGACCGAAGCGCTCGGCGCAACGCTGATTGTCTACGGGGAGGAGACCTTTCCCCATCGCCTCGCCGCGCTCGATCCTCCGCCGCCGGTCATTTCGGTGCGGGGCTCGCCCCATCTCCTTGAACGCAAGACCATCGCCATCGTCGGCTCGCGAAACGCTTCCGCCGCCGGGACGAAGCTGGCCGCAACCCTCGCCCGGGATCTCGGCGCGAAGGGGTTCGTCATTGTCTCGGGCCTCGCCCGCGGCATCGATTCATCCGCTCACAAGGCATCTCTCGAAACGGGAACCATCGCCGTCCTCGCCGGCGGTCTCGATGTCGTCTATCCGGAAGAAAATCGTTCCCTTCAGGACGGCATCGCCGCGCGCGGCGCGCTGGTCAGCGAAATGCCGCCGGGCACGCGACCGCAGGCACGGCATTTCCCCCGCCGAAATCGTCTGATCTCGGGTTTGTCGCTCGCAGTCGTTGTCGTTGAGGCGGCCATGCGGTCGGGCTCGCTTATTACAGCCCGCTTTGCGCTGGAACAGGGGCGCGACGTATACGCGGTACCCGGATCGCCGCTCGATCCGCGCGCCCGCGGTTCGAACAGCCTCATCAAGCAGGGCGCGGCCCTCGTCGAAAGCGCCGACGATATCGTCGATGCTCTCGATCAACCGCCGGGCCGGCGCATGACCGAGCCGGAGCGGACATATTTCGGCCCCGCCGCCGGCAAAATTGTCGAGCCCGACGCCGAAATGCGCAGGCGGGTCGTTTCGGCGCTGAGCCCCACGCCGACCAATGTCGATGACATCGTCCGCGACACCGGCCTGTCCGTGCCGGTCGTCCGCATGGTGTTGCTGGAAATCGATCTGGCCGGGCGGCTTCATCGCGACCCCGGCGACAGGGTCAGCTTGCTTCCGCCCGAGGAGCTTTGATGTCTATGCCCGGCTGGCCGAGCGCCCCTGCGTCAGCAAGCGGGCCTCCTCGACGGCCATGCCGATCAGGTAGGCCAGGAACTTGTGCCGCCGGGCAATAGCCAGCCGGCGGGCGCCGACGAGCATGTCGAAGAGATAGCTGGCGACCTCTTCCGCTGTTTCCGCCGCGGCCTCCCCTTTTTCATCGCGCACCGGCGCACCCACAACGGGGAATACAGCGCCAGAGACATCCACCGCTTCTTCGCGACCCAACCGCATACTGCCCCCTACCGCTCCGAACAAGAGCTTCATATATTCCAAAGGATATATACCTAAGAACTATATCACCCAGTTTTTTGAGGGAAAGCAGATAAATACATCTAGGCGATCCAAAAGCCGAAATCTCGGCCGATCTGGTCCAAAGCGGCCGAATTGGCGGATTTCTGCGGCATTTGACAGGTCACCGCCTTTTCCCCATGTTCTGCCCGAGGCCAAAATTGCCCTTGAGGGCTCGAAATAGTCCCTTCTCTGCTCATTGGTAACCGGCAGGTCTGCCCCGCCATTCGGCTCCCGGGCATGTCCGCCGCATCCGGAAGTTGCAGCTGCCGGAGACCGGTTTGGGCGAAAGGACGGCGGGGCCGAAGGATATAAAGGAAGTCGAGCGTTCGATGGACGTCGTCATTGTTGAGTCGCCCGCCAAGGCGAAAACGATCAACAAATACCTGGGCAAGGGCTTCAAGGTTCTGGCGTCCTATGGCCATGTCCGCGACCTACCCTCCAAGGATGGCTCGGTCCTGCCCGACGACGATTTCTCGATGTCCTGGGACGTCGACCCCAAGTCGCAGAAGCGGCTGAACGACATCGCCGCCGCCGTGAAGGGCGCGGACAAATTGATCCTCGCAACCGACCCCGACCGCGAGGGCGAGGCGATTTCCTGGCACGTGCTGGAAGTTCTGAACAAGAAGAAGGCGCTTCAGGGCATCGACGTGCAGCGCGTCGTCTTCAACGCCATCACCAAGAACTCCATCCTCGAGGCGATGAAGCACCCGCGCGACCTCGACAAGGAATTGATCGACGCCTACCTCGCCCGCCGCGCCCTCGATTATCTGGTCGGCTTCACCTTGTCGCCGGTGCTCTGGCGCAAGCTGCCGGGCGCGCGCTCGGCCGGCCGCGTGCAGTCCGTGTCGCTGCGCCTGATCTGCGACCGCGAACTCGAGATCGAGGCCTTCCGCGCCCAGGAATACTGGACCATCGAAACCGACATGCAGACGGCTTCAGGCGGCGCCTTCACCGCCCGCATCGTCACGCTCGACGGCAAGAAGCTCGAAAAGTTCGATATTCCGAACAAGGAAACCGCCGAAGACATCGTCAAGCGCATCAAGTCGTCGCGCTTCTCCGTGAAGTCGGTCGAGAGCAAGCCGGCGCGCCGCAACCCCTATCCGCCTTTCACGACATCGACGCTGCAGCAGGAAGCCTCGCGCAAACTCGGCTTCTCGGCGAGCCGCACC
>DASVNC010000250.1:0-10071 GCA_036384055.1 Parvibaculum sp. | reverse complement strand
GGGCGGCGGCGGCAAGGCTATGGGCTTCGGCAAGTCCAAGGCGAAGCTGCTGACCGAGCGCCACGGCCGCGTGACCTTTGACGACGTGGCGGGCATCGACGAGGCGAAGGACGATCTGACCGAGATCGTCGACTTCCTGCGTGATCCGGCGAAGTTTCAGCGTCTCGGCGGCCGCATTCCCAAAGGCGTGCTGCTCGTCGGACCTCCCGGCACCGGCAAGACGCTCCTCGCGCGCGCCATTGCGGGCGAGGCCAATGTGCCTTTCTTCACGATCTCGGGCTCCGATTTCGTCGAGATGTTTGTCGGCGTCGGCGCAAGCCGCGTCCGCGACATGTTCGAGCAGGCCAAGAAGAACGCGCCCTGCATCATCTTCATCGACGAAATCGATGCGGTCGGCCGTCATCGCGGCGCCGGTCTCGGCGGCGGCAATGACGAACGCGAGCAGACGCTGAACCAGCTGCTGGTCGAGATGGACGGCTTCGAGCCGAATGAAGGCATCATCCTGATCGCCGCGACCAACCGTCCGGACGTTCTCGACCCCGCGCTATTGCGTCCGGGCCGCTTCGATCGCCAGGTCGTGGTGCCGAACCCGGATGTCGTCGGCCGCGAAAAGATCCTGAAGGTCCACATGAAGAAGGTGCCGCTGGCGCCCGACGTCGATCCGCGCACGCTGGCGCGCGGCACGCCGGGCTTCTCCGGCGCCGATCTCGCCAACCTCGTCAACGAGGCGGCGCTGATGGCGGCGCGCCGCGGCAAGCGTCTCGTCACCATGTCCGAGTTCGAAGACGCCAAGGACAAGGTGATGATGGGCGCCGAGCGCCGCTCGATGGTGATGACCGAGGAAGAAAAGCGGCTGACCGCCTATCACGAAGGCGGCCATGCGCTGGTCGCCCTCAACATGCATGCGTCGGATCCGGTTCACAAGGCGACGATCATTCCGCGCGGACGTGCGCTCGGTATGGTGATGCGTCTGCCGGAACGCGACCAGCTTTCGGTGACACGCGAAAAGCTGAAGGCCGACCTTGCGGTCGCGATGGGCGGACGCATTGCCGAAGAAGTGATCTTCGGCCACGACAAGGTGACGTCCGGCGCTTCGTCCGACATCGCGATGGCGACCAAGATGGCCAAGGCGATGGTGACGCGCTGGGGCATGAGCGACAAGCTCGGGCCGCTCGCCTATCACGAGAACGAGGAAGAAGTGTTCCTCGGCCATTCCGTCTCGCGCCAGCAGAACATGTCGGAAGAGACGCAGCGCGCCATCGACGGCGAAGTGCGCCGCATCGTCGAGGAAGGCTATGCGACCGCCAAGCAGGTCATCACCGACCATCTGGATGAGCTGCACACGATCGCCAAGGGCCTGCTCGAATACGAGACGCTTTCGGGCGATGAGATCAAGGGCCTGCTCAAGGGCGAGCCGCCGGTGCGCAATCTCGGCGAGCCGGTGAAAGCCGAAGCCGGGCCGATCTCCTCGGTGCCGAAGACCGGCCGCCCGGCCGAGCCCGGCCCCGGCATTTCGCCGGAACCGCACGGCGCCTGAGCCGCTTCAACTCGCGACGATATAAAAAGGGAGGCTCTTTCGAGCCTCCCTTTCCTCTTCGGCGCCTCCCGATCCTTTGTGCGGATCGCGATCTAGTGCTGCTTCTCCGGCAGTCTCAAGATCAGCCCGTCGAGTTCGTCGGTGATCGCTATCTGGCAAGCGAGGCGGCTCGTCTCGCGCACGTCTTCAGCGAATTCCAGCATGCTCTTTTCCATGCCCTCCTGCGCGCGGCCGGCCTTTCCGATCCAGGCGGGATCGACATAGACATGGCAGGTGGCGCAGGCGGCCGCGCCGCCGCAATCGCCGTCGATGCCGGGCACGCTGTTCCTGACGGCCGCTTCCATCGCCGAAATGCCGTTCTCGACGTTGACGGAGATGGTCCGGCCGTCGGGCTCGACATAGTTGATCGTCGTCATTGATGGTCTCCCTGATCGATTTCTTATTTGGCGGTGCTCAGACGTGGACGCGGACCGGCATCCGCGCATAGCCATGCACGAAGTTCGAGCGCACGCGCTCGGGTTCGCCCACGACCTCGATGCGGCTGAAGCGCTTCAGGATTTCTTCCCAGAGAATCTTCAGCTGAAGTTCGGCGAGACGGTTGCCGACGCAGCGATGAATGCCGAAGCCGAAGGAGAGATGGCGGCGGGGATGAGCGCGGTCGATGATGAATTCGTCCGGATTTTCGATCACGTCGCCGTCGCGGTTGCCGGAGATGTACCACATGACGACCTTGTCGCCCTTGCGGATGGTCTTGCCGCCGAGCTCGGTATCGGCGACGACGTTGCGGCGCATGTGGGACAGCGGCGTCTGCCAGCGGATGATTTCCGGCACCATACTGTCGACGAGCGAATGATCGGCCGCGAGCTTCCTGCGTTCGGCCGGATTGCGGTCGAGCGCGTATACGCCGCCCGACATGGAATTGCGCGTCGTGTCGTTGCCGCCGACGACAAGGAGGAGGACGTTGCCGAGATATTCCTCCGGCGTCATGTTCCGTGTCGCTGGCGAGTGGGCGAGCATGGAGATGAGATCGTTGCCGGGCTCGCGCGTATTGACGCGCTCGTTCCAGAGGTTCTGGAAGTAGGCGGCGCACTGCATGAGTTCCTCGGTGCGCTGCTCCCAGCTATCGATGATTGCGCCGCCGGGCTCGGCCGTCGTCACGTCCGACCAGCGGGTGAGCTTGCGGCGCTCCTCGAAGGGGAAGTCGAAAAGGGTTGCGAGCATCTGCGTTGTGAGTTCGATAGAAACGCGGTCGACCCAGTCGAAGTCCTCACCGATGGGGAGATTGTCGAGCACGCGGCCGACGCGCTCGCGGATGGTGCCTTCGAGGCGGGCGAGGTTCGCCGGCGCGACGATGGGGCTGACCGCCTTGCGCTGCTCGTCGTGGCGCGGCGGATCCATAGCGATGAAGTTCGGCAGATCGACGCCGCCCCTCTCGGCACCTTTCTGAATGTTGTCGTCGATGACGATGCCGCCGAGGCCGGCTTCGGAGGAATAGACCTGGTAGTTCGTATCGACCGCCATGATGTCGTTGTACTTCGTCACCGACCAATAGGGGCCGTAGGCGCTGTCGGCGCAGTAGTGCACCGGGTCTTCCTTGCGCAGGCGCGCGAAGTAGTCGCGGAAGGTGTTGTTCAGATAGAGATCGGGATTGCTCACATCGATCTTGTCGAGGGGAATCCGGATGGCCTCGTTCGCTTCGAGCGTCTCGACTGTCATGTGTCTCCTCCCAGAGATCTGATCGCCGCTTATTGAGTAAAATATCAATAGCTAATGAGTGAAAAGTCAATATAGAATTCTCTATCCTATCCGGGACGCTCGCAGCGGCGGGCCATATGGCTATAATTTCCCCGGAATGCGGGCGATTCCCGCCGAAGACCCCGGAGACCAAAGTGTCGGAAGAGAGTGCAAGCGTGACGATCGACGCCAAGGACGAGGAGTTCAAGGTCCGGCGAACCCGACTCGCGCCCGAGGCGCGCCGCGCGCAGCTCGTTTCCTGCGCCATAGCGGCCTTTGCCGAGCATGGCGTGGCCAGGGCCACGCATTCGCATGTGGCGGAACGGGCGGGCGTTTCGGTGTCGGCGGTCCATTCCTATTTCCGCACGCGGGACGATCTCGTCACCGCGGTGCTCGACGCCGTCGAGACCTACCTCATCGACATCGTCTCGGAAACGCTTGGCGGACAGAAGCCCGTCTACGACGCACTGGTTGAACTCGGAATCCGCTTCGCGCAGGACGCCGTCGAAAATCCCGACATTATCAAGGTCTGGCTCGACTGGAGCACGGGCGTGCGGTCCGACATCTGGCCCGCCTATATCGACGTGCTCGAGACGCTCCACGAGCACGCGCAAAGAGTCTTCGCGCGGGGCAAGCGCGAGGGTGTTGTCGACCAGGCGGTGAATGTGCGCGCGGTGGCGCGCGTCTATATCGGCGGCGGGCACACGGTGGCGATCATGCAGTTCGAGGGCGCGACGCGGCGTGAGCTCGACATCTTCCTCGACCAGCTGGTGCGCGGCGTCATGGGCATCGGCATGACAGCCGATCCCCATGCGGTCCGGATGGGCTAGGCGCTCCCACTTCCCCGCGCGGCCGTGCTAGAAAGCGGCGCATGGACGGAACAGGCGTCTCCATTTTCGGCATCGTCAACATCACGTCGGATTCCTTTTCCGACGGGGGCCGGTTTCTTGCGCCCGATGCGGCGATCGCCCAGGCGCGAAAGCTCATGGCGGAGGGCGCCGACGCCATCGACCTCGGACCCGCATCGAGCAATCCGGATGCCGCGCCGGTTTCGCCCGCGGAAGAGATCCGCAGGCTGACGCCGGTGCTGAAGGCGCTGACGGAGGACGGCATTCCCGTCTCCGTCGACAGCTATCAGCCGGAGACGCAAGGCTGGGCGCTGACGCAGGGCGCGGCTTATATCAACGACATCCGGGGCTTTCCGGAGCCGGCGCTCTATCCGGCGCTGGCGGCGTGCGGGGCAAAGCTCATCGTCATGCACGCGATCCAACGGGGGCAGGCGGACAGGCGAGCGGCGCCCGAAGGCGACATCGTGCATCACATATTGCATTTCTTCGAGGCGCGGATCGCGGCGCTGGAGGCGGCCGGCATCGGGCGCGAGCGGCTGATCCTCGACCCCGGCATGGGCTTCTTTCTGGGGTCAACGCCTGTGGCGTCGCTCACCGTGCTGGCGCGCCTCGGCGAGATCAAGGCGCGATTCGGGCTTCCCGTTCTCGTCTCGGTGTCGCGGAAGTCGTTTCTCCGGAAGCTGACGGGCCGGGCACCCGGCGAGGCCGGGGCCGCCTCGCTCGCCGCCGAACTTATTTGCGCCCAAAAAGGGGCGGATTTCATCCGTACCCATGAGCCGGGGCCGCTGAAGGACGGTCTTGCGGTCCTCTCGGCGCTGAAAGAAACGGCAAGAAATCGTTAACTCGGCCTTTGCCATAAGGCCTTATATTCGGGGGTTCCGGCGGCGCGTCCGCCGGCGGTTGAGTACGGACGCGGGAACGGCTTTTACATGTCACGAAAATATTTCGGCACCGATGGCATTCGCGGAACCGCGAACGAAGGCGCGATGACGGCGGAGACGGCGTTGCGCGTCGGCATGGCCGCGGGCCTCGTCTTCCGGCGCGGCGAACATCGCCACCGCGTCGTCATCGGCAAGGACACGCGGCTGTCGGGCTATATGCTCGAACCGGCGCTGACCGCGGGCTTCACCTCGATGGGCATGGACGTGTTCCTTTTCGGTCCGCTGCCGACGCCGGCGGTGGCGATGCTGACACGTTCGCTCCGCGCCGATCTCGGTGTGATGATTTCGGCGTCGCATAATTCGTTTGAAGACAACGGCATCAAATTGTTCGGGCCGGACGGCTTCAAGCTCTCCGACGATGTCGAGCTTGAAATCGAACATCACATGGACAACGGCCTTTCGCAACAGCTTGCGGGCCCGCGCGATCTCGGCCGGGCCAAACGCATCGACGATGCGCAGGCGCGCTACATCGAGCATGTGAAGCACACTTTCCCGCGCGACCTGACGCTTGAAGGTCTGCGCATCGTCATCGACTGCGCCAACGGCGCCGCCTACAAGGTGGCGCCCGCCGTGCTTTACGAACTCGGCGCCGAGGTCGTGACGGTCGGAACGGAGCCGGACGGCTTCAACATCAACGACGAAGTGGGCTCGACCGCGCCGCAGCGGATGTGCGCGACGGTGCGCGAGCGCCGCGCCGATATCGGCATTGCCCTCGACGGAGACGCAGACCGCGTCATCATTTGCGACGAGGCCGGGCGCGTCGTCGATGGCGACCAGATCATGGCGCTGATCGCGCGACACTGGAAGGAGATGGGTACGCTGTCGGCGCCGGGCGTCGTTGCGACCGTCATGTCCAATCTCGGTCTCGAACGGTTTCTCAGCGCCCAGGGGCTCGGGCTTATCCGCACGCAGGTCGGCGACCGTTATGTCGTCGATTACATGCGCACGCATGGCTACAATGTCGGCGGCGAGCAATCGGGCCATATCGTGCTGAAGGATTTCTCGACGACAGGCGACGGGCTCATCGCCGCGCTGCAGGTGCTGGCGGTGTTGAAGACCGGCAATGTGCCGGTGTCGAAGCTCTGCCGTCTCTTCGAGCCGCTGCCGCAGCTTCTGCGCAACGTCCGCTTCAAGCGCGGCGAGCCGCTGAAGGAAAAAGATGTTGTGGCCGCGATCGAGGAAGGCACGGCGCGGCTTGGCCAGAAGGGCCGGCTCGTCATTCGCAAATCGGGTACCGAGCCGCTGATCCGCGTGATGGGCGAGGGCGACGACGAGGCGCTGGTGAAGGCGGTTGTCGGCGACATCGTGTCGGCCATCGAGGCCTGCGCGGCGTGATGTCCGGTTTCGGGTCCGGTGTCTCCGGCGGCCGCGTTCTCATCGTAGCGGGGTCGGATTCCGGCGGCGGCGCCGGCATCCAGGCCGACATCAAGACGGTGACCGCGCTGGGCGGCTATGCGATGACGGCGGTGACGGCTGTCACCGTGCAGGACACGCTGGGCGTTCACGGCATTCATGACATTCCGGTTGAGACGATCCGCGCGCAGATGCGCGTGGTGCTGGAGGATATCGGGGCCGATGCGGTGAAGACGGGGATGCTGCATTCGACCGCGATCATCGAGGCGGTGGCGGAGGAAATTTCGGCGCGCGCGCCGGATGCGGCGCTGATCGTCGATCCGGTGATGATCGCCAAGGGCGGCGCGGCGCTGCTGCAAGGCGATGCCGTTTCGGCGATGAAGCGCGCGCTTATTCCCTTGGCGGCGCTCGTCACGCCGAACGCGCCGGAAGCAGAGGCGCTGACGGGCCGTAAGATCGTCGATCTCGACAGCCAGAAGGCGGCCGCCGACGCGCTGCTCGGCCTGGGCTGCGATGCGGTTCTCATCAAGGGCGGGCACATTCCGGGGACGACGATCTTCGACGTTCTGGCGACGCAGGAGACGCTGGAAGTCATGTCGAGCCCGCGGCTCGAGACGCCGCATACGCATGGCACCGGCTGCACGCTGGCCTCGGCCATCGCGACCTTCCTTGCGCAAGGGGCGGAGCTTCGTGACGCGGTCGAAGCGGCGCGCGACTATGTGCATGAGGCAATCCGCACCGCGCCCGGCTTCGGCAAGGGGCACGGGCCGCTCAATCATGGCTGGACGGTACGACGCGACGACGACGAAGATTAGAACCGAAGTTCCATCAGCGGCAGCATGCGGCCTGGGATCGAACCCGACGGGACTTCGCCGCAAAGGCTGAAGCCTTCACGTTCATAAAAATCCGTCGCGTTCGGGTCCGCCTCGACATGCACAAGAAGAATGCCGTGGCGGCGCGTGTATTCGATGAGTTCGCGGATCAGAAGATGTCCGACGCCCTTGCCGATGAAGCCCGGCCGGATGAAGAGATTTTCCACCCAGGCTTTTCTTTCGCCTACACGCAGCGATGAAAAACCGACGAGCTCGCCGGCGGCTTCGGCGACGCGGACACGTTCCCGGCCGATCTTGTTGCGTGTGACCGTGAGTTCAGGCCGGCAGAGTTCCATGAACGCGTCGTCATAGCCCCAATGGGCTTTGGCTTCCATTGCGAGCGCGGAGAGTGCCGGACCTTCGTCCATCCATGCGGGGCGAACGAATATGGATTTCGAGGGTTGCGCGAATGATCCCATTTTTTCAGCCTCCAACGTAAGAAGGCTATCACGATCGGATCACAGAAACGAATCAGTCCCAAGCGGGATGCCCGGCATTTTATTCAAGGTGTTCACACCATGCCTCGCTTTCAGGCGAGTGCCGATATTTCAATCGGTGCTTCCGCGAGAAGCTCGACGACGATCGAGAAGCCCTGTTCCAGATCGGTACGCGTCTCCGGTTGACCGAGGCAAAGACGCAGATGGCGCGAGGCGCGATCGGTCTGGCCGACCATGAATTCTTCGCCGGCGCCAACAACTACGCCGCGTGCCCGTGCTGCATCTGCGAAAGCATGGGCGCGCCAGCCTTCGGGCAATTGCAGCCAGACGTGCATCGCAGCGACGTGCTGGAGGAACGATGCGCCCGCGAGGCATGAGGCGGCGATCTCGTTGCGCGCGGCGATTTCGGCTTTCTGCCGTATTAGCCGAAACGCGGCAAATTCGGGAGCGTTCGGTTAGATTGTATCGATACAATAGAGGAGGCACGGCGATGAAGGTTGCCATCTATCAGGTTGATGCGTTCGCGGAACGCCCGTTCGAGGGCAATCCGGCCGCGGTCGTGCCGCTCGAGGCATGGCCGGACGAGGCGGTGCTGCAGGCGGTCGCGGCGGAGAACAATCTGGCCGAGACGGCCTTTTTTTTGCCGGAGGGCGGGGCTTACCGGCTGCGCTGGTTCACGCCGACGGTTGAAGTCGATCTTTGCGGACACGCGACGCTTGCCTCGGCGCATGTGCTGTTCACGCATCTTGGCTTTGCCGCGCCCGAGATCGATTTCGAGACGCGAAGCGGCCGGCTGACGGTGAAGCGCGACGGCGATCTCATTGTCATGGATTTTCCAGCGGCGCAGGCAAAACCTTGTCCTGAACCCGAGGGGCTCGCGGCGGCGCTTGGCGCAAAGCCGATCCTGACCGTGAAGACCGGAAACCTGATGGCCCTCTTCGGGAGTGCCGCCCAGGTTGCCAGGCTCGATCCCGATTTTCCGTCGCTGAAGCGCATTCTCATTGCGCTGGGCGGGGCAGGGCTCATCTGCACCGCGCCTGGCGATCAGGGCTCCGGCTTCGATTTCGTCTCGCGCTTTTTCGCGCCCGCGCATGGGATCGATGAAGATCCGGTCACAGGCTCGGCGCATTGCACGCTCGTTCCCTATTGGGCGAAAAAGCTCGGAAAGCTCGATCTGACAGCGCGGCAGATATCGAAGCGCGGCGGCACGCTCCTGTGCAGCGACGCGGGCGCGCGCGTCGTCATGCGCGGGCGCTGCGCGGATTACATGAAGGGTGAGATATCGTTCTAGGCCGCAGCCGGTTCGCCATCCATCTCGTAAACCGCGTCGTGCAGCTGCTTCAGCGTCGAGCGGTGGCCGACCGAGATGACGGTCGGCTTCGGCGCGAGGCGCTCGATGAGGCGGTAGAGTTCGGCCTCCGATGTTTCGTCGAGCGCGGCCGTGCCTTCATCGAGGAAGATCATGTCGGGCTTCTGCACCAGCACACGCGCGAAGGCGAGGCGCTGCTGCTCGCCGACGGAGAGGCGCTGCGCCCAGTTGTCCTCCGCATCGAGGTCGCCCGCGAGTTTTGCGAGGCCGACGGCTTTCAAAGCATCGACGAGCATGGCGTCCGTCGTTCCTTCTGGTTCGTAGGGATAGAGAACGGCGGCGCGCAGCGTGCCGAGCGGAATGTAAGGTTTCTGCGGCAGGAAGAGCGGGCGCTTTGCCGATGTCGTGATGCGGCCGCGACCGAAGGGCCAGAGGCCGGAAATGGCGCGGAGCAGCGTCGATTTGCCGGCGCCGGTCGGGCCCATGACGAGGAGGCTCGATCGGGCGGGCACTTCGAGGTGAAGACCGGGGCGCAGCGGCGCGCCCGAAGGAAGGTCGAGATCGAGCCCCGCGACGGCAAGACCGTTTGCGCCGGTATTGTCTATTTCGATCGACGGTTTCAGCGTTTCGAGCGTGGTGGCGCGGTGCGCGAATTGCGTCAGACGAGCCATGACGGCCTGAAGCTCCGCGATGTCTTCATACGAATTGACGATGAAGGAGAGCGACGTCTGGACCTGATCGAATGAGTTGGCGATCTGCTGCACACCGCCGAACTGGATCGCCTTGCCGAAATATTTCGGCGCGGCGACGAGATAGGGCACGATGATCGTCGCATTCGAGTATCCCGCCGTCAGGGTTAGCAGCTTCATGCGCCGCTTCAGAAGCGCGACGAAGTTTCCGAAGACGTTGCCGAAGCGGAGGTTCAGCACCTCGCGCTCATGCGGTTCGCCCTTGTAGAAGGCGATGCTTTCGGCGTTCTCGCGGATGCGGACGAGGCTGTAACGGAAATTGGCTTCATAGCGCTGCTGGGTGAAGGTGAG
>DASVNC010000249.1:0-7855 GCA_036384055.1 Parvibaculum sp. | reverse complement strand
GTCGATGCCGGGCTCGGCAAGACCGTGTCGCTCGGCGAGGTGAGCCTTGTGCCGCCGAACGAGATCGTCAGCACGACGGGAACGAAGCTCACCGTCGACGGCGTCGATATTGTCTTCCAGATGACGCCCGACACCGAGGCGCCGGCGGAAATGAATTTCTTCTTTCCGCAAATGAAGGCCCTTTGCATGGCGGAGAACTGTTCCTGCCACATGCATAACATCTACACGCCGCGCGGCGCCCAGGTGCGCGACGCAAAATCCTGGAGCTATTACATCAACGAGGCGATCGATCTCTTTGGCGGCGATACGGACGTTCTGTTCGCCAGCCATCACTGGCCGCGCTGGGGCAGCGACACGGCGGTGAACTTCCTGAAGAAGCAGCGCGACATGTACAAATATGTGCATGACCAGACGTTGCGCCTCGCCAATCACGGTCTGACGCCGCTCGAAATCGCCGAGGAGATCGCCCTGCCGCCGACGCTGGCCAGCGAGTGGTATACGCGCGGCTATTACGGCACGATCAATCACAACGCCAAGGCCGTCTATCAGCGCTATCTCGGCTGGTTCGACGGCAACCCGGCCAATCTCCATCCGCTGCCGCCGGTCGAGGCCGGCAAACGCTATGTCGAATTTATGGGCGGGCCGATCTCGCTTCTGCGCAAGGCGCGCGAGGCCTATGACGAGGGCGAATTCCGCTGGGTGGCGCAGGTGGTAAACCATCTGGTCTTCGCCGATCCCACGAATGCCGATGCCCGGCACCTGCAGGCCGACGCGCTGGAGCAGCTTGGATATCAGGCGGAATCTGGCCCCTGGCGCGGCTTCTATCTGACCGCGGCGATGGAACTCCGGAACCCGCGTCCGCCGTCTGCAACGCCGCGGCCGGGCGCGGGCGGCCAGATTCGCGCGCTCCCCGTCGAGCAGCTTCTTGACTCGCTCTCCGTGCGCCTCAACGGCACCAAGGCGGGGGCGCTCGAAATCGTCCTCAACATGAATTTCACGGACACGGGCGAGACCTATCTCGTCTCGCTCGAAAATGCCGTGCTCCACCACGTGAAGGATAAAAAGAGCGCGAAGGCCGATGCGACGGTGGCGATCACACGGAAGGCCTTTGCCGATCTTGTACTCGGCGAAAAGAAGGTCGCCGATGTCGTCGCCGCGAAGGAAGCGAAGATCGAAGGCAAGGCGGAGGCGCTCGAAACGCTGCTCTCGTTCTTCGACGTCTTCGACTTCTGGTTTGAAATCGTCATGCCGTGACGGTGAGGACAAAGACAAGCCGCTCGTGAAAGCCGCCGGCCCGGCCCGTGGTCTGGGTTTCAGAACGCCTGGCCCGTCACGTCGCGCCCTTCCGGCACGATGTAGATGACGTTGCCGGCTTCGTTTTTCACCGGAACGAGCGAAAGATCGATTTTGCGGAGACGATCCTTGTCGCCGACTTCGACCGTGTAGCGCACGGTTTCGCCCTTGGCGGCGGCGGCGATCGCCGCCTTGAGCCGCTGTCGTGCGAAATCGTCGGTCGCAAACTCGCCTCCCGCCCACGGCAGATCCCAGAGCGCAAGTCCCTCGAGTTTCGCCATGCCCTCAATGAGACCGCGGCCGGCGCGGTTGATTTCAAGCACCGTGCCGTCGGGGCTCAAGAGCCCGATCGCCTCGAAGGCATGATCGAAGATCGCGCGGAACCGGCGTTCGCTTTCGCGGAGCCTTTCCTGCGCCTTCTTGCGTTCGGTGATATCGCGCAAATGCGCCGTATAGGTAACATTGCCGCCGACCGACACTTTAGTGATCGTTGCTTCGAGCGGAAATTCCTCGCCGCTTCGGCGCAATCCGACGACTTCGCCGCGCTGGCTCATCAGCCGCGAGGCGAGCTTGCCCGCACCGAAGGCCTGAACCTTTTCGATATGCTCGTGCCGCGCCCGCGCCGGCAGCAGCATGTCGAGCGGTTTCCCGAGCACGTCTTCCGCCCTGTAGCCGAATATCTCCTCGGCCTTGAGGTTGAAGAAGGTTATTTTCTGCTCTGCATCGACCGACACGATGCCGTCTTCCGCGATCATCAGAATGCGCGAGGCCTTGAGATGCGCCTCCTTGAAGGCCGCCTGTTCCTGCCGCCGCGAACTGTTGTCGCGGAACGTAATGAGAAAGCGCGGCTCACCGGCGATCCTTGTTTCGACGACACGTACATCGACCGGCATTTCGTGCCCGGACTTCGTCCGCCCGATCAGATCGAGAAAGCGCGATTGTGTGTGTTGCGGCTCCGCCGCCCACCTCGTCAGCCATTTCATCGGCTCGGCGCGGCGTCCCGGCTGCTGAGGCACCAGCATGGCGATGCTTTTTCCGACGACATCTGCCGCCTTGTATCCGAGCAAGGCTTCCGACGCCGGATTGAAATAGACGATCTCACCCTGCGGCGTCGAGACGATGACGGCCTCGGGCACGCCTTCGACGATGCCGCGATAGAATTCGCCGATATCGGCCTCCACCGTTTTCGTCATATGCGGTTCCTCCCATCCGGCAAAAAGGATCGCCGCCGCCGCGAAGGCAGCGGCGGCGACGGTGTTACTCGGCTGCCGCGGCTTCGCCGGTCGGATGGCCGCCTTCCATCGCGTTGAGCACGCGCGGATCGTCGAAAACCGGAATGCCGGCTTCCTCGTACTTCTTCAGCACGGTCGGCGTCAGCAATCCGACGCGGGCGAGCGCGGGCATCATCAAGTCCTTCAGTGCGTGGACCTGTCCCGGCGGCAGCGTCTGGGCCATGCCCTCGTCGGCGGCTTCCTTCAGGCCCTTGAAGAAATCCTCGGCATCGATGCCGCTGTTTTCGAGCACCTGCATGAAGCCCGGATCGACCTTGTTGGCGATCGTGCCGGCCGTCTGCGCCTTGACGAGAATGTCGACGGCGCCGAAGGCGAACTCGGCCAGATCCTCGACATCGTCCTTGTGGAGCTGCTTGATCACCGGCCCGAGGAAGACATGGCCGAAGGAGACGTGCCGGGATTCGTCGCGCATCACATTGAAGGTGAGCTGCTTCAGAAGCTGGCAGGTCGTTGAGCGGTACATGTTGTTGAAGGCACCGAGCGCCAAGCCTTCGACGATCATGTTCATGCCGATCATGACTTTCTCGTAGCGGTCGGACTGCAAGGTCGCATCGATGAGCGCCTTCAGCCAGGGCGACATCGGATAGACCATCGCGATCTTGTCGCAGTACTTGGAATAGACCTCGACATGCCGCGCCTCATCCATCGTCTGCGTCGCCGCGTAGAGTTTGGCGCCGGCGTCGGGCACCGAATGGGTGACGCAGGCCGCCGTCATCAGGGCGCCCTGCTCGCCATGAAGGAATTGGGAGAGAAGCTGCGCGGTCGAATGCGCGGTAAAGGTTTCCCGCTGCGATTTCGAAAGTTTCTTGAAGAAGGACATCTGATGATAGATGTCCTGCTCATTGTTGATGAGCGGCTTGGAGGGATCGACCGGCGTGTCCCAGGGCAGGATATCGTCGGAATCCCACTGGTTCTGTTTTGCGCGCTTGTAGAGATCGGCGACCTTCTCTTCGCCGAAGATGTAGTCGAAGTGCCAGGCGATATCCATCGGATGGCGATAGATGTCGTCCGGCGTCATCGTGACCTTCCAGTCGCCTTTCTTGACGAGCTTGGTCTCTGCCTTCGCATTCATGGCCTTACCTCCGTGATGAGGCCGCGCTTTGTTTTTATTCGCGGCCGGTAAAATGGGCGGATGCGGGCGGCGGCCCGCTTCATATCCTCAGTACTGGCGGGCGGGCGTTCGCACGACGAGGCCGTCGAGCGTGTCGTCCACCTTGATCTGGCAGGAAAGACGGCTGGTCTCTTTCACGTCGAAAGCGAAGTCGAGCATGTCGCGCTCGAGCTCCTCCATCGGCGGAAGCTTCGCGGCCCATGTTTCGTCGACATAGACATGGCAGGTGGCGCAGGCGCAGGCGCCGCCGCAATCGCCGTCGATGCCTGGAATGGTGTAGCGAACGGCGCCTTCCATAACCGACAGGCCGTTAGGCACATCGACCACATGCTCCGTGCCGCCGAACTCGATATATTTAACCTTTGCCATCTCCAGCGCCGCTCTTCGTGGCTGTTTCCTCAAGCCCCGGAAGGCCGTTGACCGGCTCTGTCGGGCGGGGCGTATAACCACAAAAACTTTGTACCTATTGGCCCCGCCTGGCTCTGTGGCGAAGTGTCCAGGAGGACCGGGCAGGGTGCGGCAGATGGTCTCCGCCGCCGGAGCCGGACGGCGCAATATTGCGAATAAGGTGCAATCGGCCCCGGGCGACGGGGATTTTCCGATAAATATTCTGTATAAGGACGAATATCGCGCCAGCCGGGCGGGGCGGGCCTTGCCCGGCCGGCGCCGTTAAAAGCCGCGAAATTGGCCGCTACTGTGCCGGAGAGGCCACGGTTTCCGCCAAATTAGGTCACACGCCGCTTTCCGAAATCCTGTACAAAAGACCTCTGTTCGGTGCGGTTCGCCCTCCCCATCTATAGGGAGAAGGGGCCCACATTTGGATAAGGGTGCCGAGATGAAGAAGAACAACATGATTGTGGCCGGAGCGATTGTCTTCGGTCTCGCCTTGGCCACCGCGCCTGCCTTTGCCGACGATGCGACCCCCGCTCCGGCGCAGCAGGGCGACCATTTCGAGATTCACGACAACGCCGATACCGCGCCGGTGAATTATCGGTCGAACGAGGACAAGCGTTACGACACGGCGAAGCAGCATGACGCCGAGATGTTTGCCGAGCAGTATGAAAAGCAGCGCGCCGACGATGCGCTCAAGCAGCAGAAACTGATCAACGGCATGAACCGGCTTTCCCCGAGCGACGAGCGCACGCTGGGCGGCGCGGGCGTAACGGATGCCGGCTTCCCGTCGAACCGCCCTTTCTGATCGGGCGGTCAGTAGTCCCACTTCCAGTTGATGCCGACATCGCCCGAGGCATTTTGCCCGAGCCGTGTATCGACACTGATTTGCGGCGTCACGGTGATCTCGACCTTGACCGAGGAGTCGCTCGCCAGAGCCCCTTGCTCGACGCCGACATAGACACCTTTCTCGATGTATTTTCCGGCCGCGAGCGTCGTCGCGCCGGATTGTGCGCTGTCGATCCTCAGCACATCGAGGCCCAGCGATTGCTGCATACGGTCGAGAATGCCCGCGCCGCTGACGCCGAACCCGCTGCCTGAAAGCTGCGCCAGCGTATTTGCGAGCTGCACTCCCTCGGTTGCCGAGAGTTCGCCGACGCCCTTGTTGAAGAGAATGCGCGACAGAAGCTCGTCGCGCGGCAGATCCGGCGTCGACGACAGTACGATCGACGGCGACGAGCTTTGTCCCGTCACGCTGACGGTGGCGGCGAGATCGCTGCGTTTGTAGTCGAGTGCGACGTCGAGATTGGGATCGATGGGCGTTTCGCCCAGAAAGTGCACCGAGCCCTTGGTCAGGGTGAAGGTCTTGCCGGCGAAATCCAGCGCGCCGCGCAGGCTGGTCAGCGTTCCGGTGACGACAGGCTCGGTCGCCGGACCCGTCACGTTGAAATCCCCGGTCCAGAGCGAGTCGAGACCGCGTCCGCTGACGCGCGCCGGTTTGTCGATCTTGACGGCGAGGTCGAGCTGCAGTGGCACAGCGGATTCGCTGCCCGGCATGGCGGCGCGCGCGGGCTCGCCGTTGATCTCGACAACCTCGATCTGGGGAATGCTTGCCGACAGGCTTTCGGGAATGCGGATCTGCGCGCTGGTTGTGGTCAGTGCGCCTTTCAGCGTCAGCGGCGCTTCGGCATCAGGCGGAAAGCGCGGTCCGATGAGCTGAACTGCGCCGTCGACCGATACGTCGGCGTCGCTGCGGCGGACGAGATGCGCATTGGCAAAGCGCGCGCCGATCGAAATGGCCGGAAAGATGCCCTGGGCGAGAGAGACCGCGCCATCGGCTTCGACCCTGCCTTGCCCGCCGTCATTGGCGGCGAGCGTGAAATGCAAGCTCCGGCTGCGGCTGCCTTCGAGCTTGAGCGACAGCTTCTTCAGCACCGTGCCGCTGTCGAAATTTTCATAGCCGCCATCTACAAGGCTGGCGCTGCCGTCGATCAGCGGCGCGGAGATGTCGCCGCCAGCCGTCAGCGCCACCTGCGCTGTGCCGGTGATCTGTTGATTGCCGAGATCGGCAAGGGCGGCGAGCGACGCGATGGGGCCCTGCCAGTTCAGGGTGCCGGAGACGGCACCGCGTGACGCGAGCTGTGGCCATGCCCCCGCCGGGTCGCGGATGACGGGCAGGGAGACGGCAAGGTCGAAAGGTTCAGTCGAAACGCCCGCAGCGCGCGCCTTGATGTCGAAGCGGCCCTTGGCCCATTTGCCGTCGAGTGAGGCGTTGAAAGCGGGGCGGTCGCCTTCCTGCTCTTGCGAGATGGCAACCTTGTCGAAACGAAACGCCAGCGCCGCCGTGCCGCGACCGCTATCGAGATCGGCCGTCCCGTTGGCTGTGCCATCGATGGAATCGACCGGCAACAACAACGCCGCGAGCTCGAGCGGCGTGCTCTCGGCTTTGACATGAAGGCGTGCCGACCGCCTTGCCAGTGTCATGTCTGCGGAAAGGCGACCGCTTCCCGGCGACCCCGTCATGTCGAGCGCGATTCCTTTCGCGGCGATGCCATTCGACAAAGCCAGGCTCGCGGGCTTTGCCAGCGACAGTGACGCATCGCCCAGAGCCAACCGGAGCTGAGCGAGCATCAGCGTGTTGGCGCCGCCATCGTAAACAGCATCGGTCGTGAACGAGAGGGGTTGCGGCTTGAAGGCCTCGCGAGTGCCGGCGATGTCGGCCCTGAGCGCCAGCTTGTCGAGCGGTCCCCGGGCGCCGATAGCGACATGCGTCAGGTGTGTGATGCCGGCCTGGCCCGACAAGGCCGCAAGCTGCGCCTCGACCGTCGCCTTGCCGGCTATGTCGTGGAATGCGGCATCAAATGTCGCGTGATCGAGTGAAACGACGACGCCCGGATCGGCGCTGAGCCTTCGGGCGCTGAACGACAGCGCGGCATTCTGCTTTCCGCCGGTGCCGTCGGCGACGAACGAAAGATTGCCCGCGCCGTCGAGCGGTATGCCGGCAAGCTCGGAAAGCGGCTTGAGCGCCACAAGCTCGCCCTTGATCGCGCCGCTGGCGAGACCCTCCGGCGAAACGGCGAGTGCGCCGGCGAATTTGGCGCCGAAAATATCGGCCCGCAAAGCGTCGAGGCGCGCGCCGCCCGCTTGCGGCAGACCGAGCGTCGCGTCCAGTGCCGCCTTGCCGCCCGGTCCATCGAAGCGGAGCGCCAGCGGGCCGGTATCGCCAGGGCCCATGACCGCTTCGAGCGTCGCTTTGTTGGCGGCGACCCCGGCGATGGAACCACGCGTCAGCGCCGCCGACAGAGAGAGATGAGGTTCGTTTGCATCGCCGGAGAGCCGCGCGCCGATGGCAAGCTTTCCGGTTGCAGTACCCGGCAGCAGAGCCGCGGCGTCGGCGGCGTCGAACTGCGCTTCGCCTGAGAGAATGCCCGTCGCACCTTGCGCGATGCTGCCATGAAGACTGTAGGCGCCGGTGGTGGGCGTCACGGTGAGTGAGGGAACGGCAAAGCCGCCGCCTTTCGGCAGGAGCAGCGATGCGTCGGCCGCAAGAGACCCGCCGGCAAGCCGGTTGAGCAGATCGTCGCCGAAATCGACATTCTGCGTTTCGAGCGTGATGTCGCCGCCGCCAGATCCGTCCGCTTGAAGCGCGAAGGGCTCGAGCTTCAGCGTCAGTTGTCCGCTGAGCTTTTGTCCGGCGAGCTGCCCGAGCGCGGCGGCGTCCTTGATGTCGGCCTCGCCCGTTCCTTTGATGCTGCCGTCGAAACCGGCA
>DASVNC010000248.1:0-3104 GCA_036384055.1 Parvibaculum sp. | reverse complement strand
GCCGTAATTGTTGTGCTCCTCGATGCCGGTCGCCACCGCGAAGATATTCGGATCGAAAATGATGTCCTGCGGCGGAAAACCGACCTTATCGACCAGCAGATTGTAGGAGCGCTCGCAAATCTCGAACTTCCGCTGCGCCGTGTCGGCCCGGCCCTTCTCGTCGAAAGCCATGACGACAGCGGCCGCGCCGTAGCGACGTACTTTCCGCGCATGATCGAGAAAGGCCGCCTCGCCTTCCTTCAGGCTGATCGAATTGACGATTGCCTTGCCCTGCACGCACTTCAACCCCGCCTCGATGATCGCCCATTTGGATGAATCGATCATGATCGGCACGCGGGCAATGTCTGGCTCGGCGGCAATGAGATTCAGAAACCGCACCATCGCCTGCTCGCTGTCGAGCATGCCTTCGTCCATGTTGATGTCGATGACCTGGGCGCCGCTCTCCACCTGCTGGCGGGCGACCGAGAGCGCCTCATCGAAGAGGCCTTCGACAATCAGCTTCTTGAATTTCGCCGAGCCGGTGACGTTGGTGCGTTCGCCGACATTGATGAAACTGGCAGTGCCTTTGGTCATCTTCTTCTTTTCTTCTTGAACGCTTACGACGAGGTGAAGGCTTCGAGCCCGGACAGCCTAAGGCGTGGTTCCACCTCCGGCGCAACCCGCGGGCGCTTGCCCTTCACCGCTTCGGCAATGGCATGGATATGCGCCGGCGTCGTGCCGCAGCACCCGCCTGCAATGTTGACGAGCCCGGACGAGGCAAACTCGCCGACGAGCTTCGCCATCTGCTCCGGTGTCTCATCATATTCGCCCATCTCGTTCGGCAACCCGGCATTGGGATGCGCGCTGACGAAAGTGTCCGACACGCGCGACAGCGTGTCGATATGGGCGCGCATTTCCTTGGCGCCGAGCGCGCAATTGAGCCCGATCGAGAACGGCTTCACATGGCTCACCGAATTCCAGAAGGCTTCCGGCGTCTGGCCCGAGAGCAGGCGTCCGGACATGTCGGTGATGGTGCCGGAAATCATGACCGGCAGCTCGACGCCGAGTTCCTCGAAAACCTCGTCGACCGCAAACAGCGCCGCCTTGGCATTCAACGTGTCGAAAATGGTTTCGACGAGAATGATGTCGGCCCCGCCCTCGATCAAACCGCGGGTCGCCGACGTGTAGGCTTCCCGCAGCTCATCGAACGAGACGTTGCGGAACCCCGGATCGCTGACCTTCGGCGAAATCGACGCCGTCCTGTTGGTGGGCCCAAGCACGCCCGCGACGAAGCAGACGCGCCCCGGCGTCTCGCTCTCGGCAATATCGCCTGCCTCCCGCGCAATGCGGGCGCCGGCGACGTTCATCTCGTAGGCGACATCCTCGAGCTTGTAGTCGCCCTGCGCGATCGTCGTGGCGCTGAAGGTGTTCGTCTCGGCAATGTCCGCGCCCGCCCGGTAATAGGCGAGATGAATGTCCCGCAGAATATCGGGACGTACGAGCCCGATGAGCTCGTTGTCGCCCTTGAGGTCGACAGGATGGTTCTTGAATCGCTCGCCGCGGAAGTCTGCCTCCGTCAGCTTGTAGCCCTGGATCATCGTGCCCATCGCGCCGTCGAGCACCAGCACGCGCTCCTTGATGAGTTCCTTCAGCTTCGCATTGCGTTCGTCTCTGGTCATGGCCGTCCTCTTACTGCGCGAGCGCAGGCACATGGCTCGGGCGCAGCCCCAGCACATGGCAAATGGCGAAAGTCAGGTCCGCCTGGTTCAGCGTATAGAAGTGAAACCGGTCGAAGCCGTAGGCGCGCAGGCGGTTCACCTGCTCGGCCGCCACATAGGCCGCGATCAGTTTGCGTGTTTCGAGCTCATCGTCGAGCCCGACATAATAATCCTCAAGCCATTTCGGAATGCTGGCGCCGCAGCGTTCCGCCATCCGCCTGATGCCCTTGAAATTCGTCGTCGGCATGATGCCGGGAACGAGCGGCACTTCGATGCCCGCCTTGCGCACGCGCTCGAGAAACCGCACGTGCTTTTCGGTATCGAACACGAACTGCGTGATCGCCCGGCTCGCGCCCGCGTCGATCTTCCGCTTCAGAAGCTCGATATCCGATGCGGAGGAAACCGATTCCGGATGCACTTCCGGGTAGGCGCTGACGCTCACCTCGAAATCGGCGATCTTCTTGATGCCTTCGATCAGTTCCGGCGTGCCCTGATAGCCTTGGGGATGCGGCTTGTAGGGCGCGCCAAGCTCGGGCATGTCGCCGCGCAAGGCGACGACATGGCGAATGCCGGCATCCCAATAGCCGCGGATGACGTCGTCGATTTCATCCCTGGTCGATCCGACGCAGGTGATATGCGCCGCCGGCGTCAGCGAAGTTTCCTGCACGATGCGCTTCACGGTCCCGTGCGTGCGCTCGCGCGTCGAACCGCCCGCGCCATAGGTGACCGAGACGAATTCCGGCTGCAGCGGCTCCAGCCGGCGAATGGAGCGCCACAGCGTCTCCTCCATCTCCGGCGTCTTTGGCGGAAAGAATTCGAACGAAACTTTCGTGTGTCCGTTCATCACCGCACCCCTTCAAGCTCGCCACGGGCAACTCGTCGCGTTGTTCCCGCGCCGGCCTTGTCCGCCGCATAAATCACGACCGTCAGGCTCGCCTCGCCGCCTTCGGGCGGAAGATGACGAACCTCTTTCAATTCCAGACCGGCCTGCGCCAGCCATCCCCTGACTTCGTCCTCCGAGAAGCCGAGCCGCCGATGCGCCTGCTCTTCACGCAGGAAATCGAGGTCATGCGGCGCGAAATCGGCGATGAGCAATCGCCCGCCGGATTTCAACACCCGCGCCGCCTCGGCGACGGCCGCCGCCGGATCGTCGAGATAGTGCAGCACCTGATGCAGCGTCACGAGATCGGCAGCCTCGTCCTGCAGCGGCAGATCGTAAAGATCGCCCTGACGCAGCGAGCAATGCTCGACGCCGGACTGTTCCAGCGTCGCCCGCGCAAAGGCGAGCATTTCCGGCGAGAGGTCGATGCCGAGGCTTGTCTGCGTCCGAGGGCCGATCAGTTCCAGCATACGGCCCGTGCCGGTGCCCAGATCGACGAAGCTCTGCCACTCGCGTCCCTCGCTCAG
>DASVNC010000247.1:0-7791 GCA_036384055.1 Parvibaculum sp. | reverse complement strand
CTGTTGTCCTGAACATCGGGATGCCCTAGGCGGCAGCCCGCGCATGGGCTAACAAGAGCCTTCACACGCCGCCCGCCGGATGCCATGACCCCCCAGCACCTCGCCTTCATGATGTTCATCAACCTCGTCTGGGGGTTCGCGCTCGTTGCCGCCAAGGTGAGCCTCGGGCACTTCCCGCCGTTGATGTTCACCGCGCTCCGCTTCACGCTGATCGTCGCGGTGCTGTTTCCGTTTCTCAAGATTCACGAGGGGCGAATGAAGCAGGTGCTCATCATCGCGCTGTGCGCGGGGCCTCTCGGCTTCGGTTTCTTTTTCATGGGCGTCGCATTGTCGAATCCGTCGGTCGTCGCCGTCATCAGCCAACTCGGTGTGCCGTTCTCGACCATCATGTCGGTCCTCTTTCTGAAGGAGGAGGTTCACTGGCGGCGCTGGACGGGCATCGCCCTGTCGTTCCTCGGCGTCATGATCATCAGCTTCGATCCGACAGTCCTTCATTTCCTCGCCGGTATCGTCTTTGTCGTCATTTCGGCGCTGATCGGCTCGGTCGGCACGATCTTTCAGCGGCAGATACGGAATGTCGGCGTCTTCCAGATGCAGGCATGGATCGCTCTCGTCGCGGCGCCGGTCATGATCGCCGCGTCGCTGCTGCTGGAGCACGATCAGCTGCGGCTGCTCGGCGACGCGTCGCTGCGCCAATGGGCCGGTATTTTCTACGTCGCTTTCGCGTCCAGCCTGATCGGCCATGCCGGCATCTATTATCTGCTGCAACGCTATGAGGTCACGCAGACGGCGCCCTTGACCTTGCTTTCGCCCATCTTCACCGTCATCTTCAGCGTGCTGCTGCTTGGCGATGTGCTGACGGTGCGGATGATCGTCGGGGCGCTGATCGCGTTTTCGGGCGTTCTCATCGTCTCGCTCCGGCAGAAGCGGATCGTGGATGTAGGCCCTTGAATGATGCTTGCCGTCGAAGAGCGCCCGTCGCCCAATTTCAATGAGCGCCGTCAGCCGCCGCTGATCGATATTCTCGTTTTGCACTACACAGGCATGGCGACGGCGGAAGCGGCGATCCGGCTGCTTTGCGATCCGGCATCGAAGGTTTCAGCGCATTATGTCGTCGATGAGGCCGGGCATGTCGCGCGGCTTGTCGCCGAGGAAAAACGGGCCTGGCATGCGGGCGTGTCGAGCTGGGCAGGGGAGAGCGATCTCAACAGCCGCTCCATCGGCATCGAGATCGCCAATGGCGGGCATGACGGCGGGTGCCCGCCTTATCCTGAAACGCAGATGAAGACGGTCGAGGCGCTTTGCCGCGAGATCATGTCGCGCCATCCGATCATGCCGCGTTCCGTGGTCGCGCATTCCGACATCGCGCCCGAGCGCAAGCTCGACCCCGGCGAGTGGTTCGACTGGGCGCGATTGGCGCGGGCGGGCGTCGGCGTCTGGGTTGAGCCGTCGCCCATCGTCGCCGGCGCGGCATTGAAATCGGGCGATGGCGGCCAGGCCGTTTCCGACCTGCAATTCCGGTTGGCGAATTGGGGCTACGGGATCGAAGTTACCGGCCAATTCGAGGCGAAGACCGAAGCCGTCGTGCGGGCGTTTCAGCGGCACTTCAGGCCAGCGAAGGTGGATGGGGTGGCGGATCCTTCGACCGTCGCCACCCTTCACCGTCTTCTTGCCGCCGTCTAGCGGTTCCTCAAGGGATCAGCAGCACGCGGCCGACCGCCTTGCGGCTCTCGATATATTCATGCGCGGCCGCTGCATCCTTGAGCGGAAACGTCTTGTCGATCAACACCTTCAGCGTGCCCTTCGCGACCTCGTCGACATGACGCTGGATGTTGTCATGCACGCGGTCGGTGAAGATTTCGGCGCCGAGAAAAACGCCGGTCAGCGACTGGTTGCCGCCCATCAGCGACGAGGCGTCGATCTTGGTCGGTTCGCGGCTTGCTTCACCGACGAGCGAGATGCGGCCGCGATAGGCAAGCGAGCCGATCGATTTTTCCAGCGTCGAGCCGCCGACCGGATCGACGACGAGGTTGACGCCCTTCTTGTTGGTCAGGCGCTTCACTTCGGCGACGAGATCCTGCGTCTTGTAGTTGATGCCGTGATCCAGGCCGAGGGCTTTGAGCTTTTCCAGACGTTCGTCACTCGACGCGGTGGCGATGACGGTTGCGCCTGCGCGTTTGGCGAGCTGGATGGCGGCAAGGCCGACGGCGCTGGCACCCGCCTGTATGAGAACCGTCTCGCCTGCTTTCAGGCGGCCGTATTCAAACAGGCATTCATCCGCCGTGCCGAAGGGAACGGGGATGGCGGCGGCGAACTTGACGTCAAGGTTTGCCGGGACAACCCAGGCATTGCGGGCGGGCACGGCGCGCAGCTCGGCATGAGAGCCGAACGCATTCACCGTCGTCACCTTCTGGCCGGGCTTCAGGTGCTTCACGTTGGCGCCCACCTCGACGATGGTGCCCGCGGCCTGGTAGCCGACGATATGCGGATGCGTGACCAGCGCGCCGCCGCCGCGGTTCAACGTGTCGCCGCCTTCGATGCTGACGGCTTCGACCTTGATGACGATGCCATCGGCCGAACAGACGGGATCGGCGACGTCTTCATATTTCAAAACGCTGGGCGGACCGTTTTCGTAATAGACAGCGGCTTTCATCAGGTTTCCCCCTCCGTGTTTGGTTGATGGAGGCAATGTCGGCATTGCGGCGGGCGACCGCAAGCACCTGACGTTGAAGAACTTGACGTCAACGGAGAATGGCCCCTATGTGCGGGGGGTCAGATGGCCGGATGACCGCTGTTCGCGAGAGCAGAGGAAAGTCCGGGCTCCACGGAAACACGGTGCCGGTTAACGGCCGGCGGGGGCGACCCCAGGGACAGTGCCACAGAGAACAGACCGCCTGCCAAGCGCAGGTAAGGGTGAAACGGTGCGGTAAGAGCGCACCGCGCGACCGGTAACGGAAGCGGCACGGCAAACCCCACCGGGAGCAAGACCAAATAGGGGCGGCATCGCCGGCTTGCCGGTGAAACCCGTTTCCGGGCCGCCGCCCGGGTTGGTTGCACGAGGCGTCCGGCAACGGGCGTCCCAGATGAATGGTCATCGCCCGCAAGGGTACAGAACCCGGCTTACAGGCCATCTGACGCTTTCGCCGGCCCTCCGAAATCGACCCTTCCGAAATTGATGCCGCCACGGTCCGGCCACGCGTCCGGCTTCCTCCGGTCACACCGGATTGCGATGACTGGCGCGTTGTTTGGACAGGGTTATATGTTCTTCTTACGTTCTCAAATATTCGAGCAATTTAAACAATTGTTAGCCATGTTTTCAGGGCTGAAACCCGCGAAAATACTGGGGTTTCCCGTTGACCTCCATGAAGTACCATGTTACTCCATGATGTCCCGCCATTTAGCCGGACCGGCCCTGGCCGGACCCGCGTTTGGCGCGGGGAAATGGGCGGGCGCGGGGACGCGGCCACCCGAACGAGGGATGAGCACGGCCTATGGAGTCGTTCCGGGGGCGGTTCACAAACAAGATCGATGCGAAGGGGCGGATCTCCGTCCCGGCGAAATTTCGCACGGTCGCGAACGCGCAGGGGCTGAACGGCATCGTCTGCTTTCCCTCCATCCAGGGCGACTTTCTCGAAGGGTGCGGTCCGGCCTTTTCCGACACGATCGACGAGATGCTGAACAAGCTCGATCCGTTCTCGCGCGAGCGCGACGCGCTGGCGGCGGTTCTGCTCGGCGACAGCGCCGAACTGATGTTCGACGTCGATGGGCGGATTGTGCTGCCGGAAGAATTGCGCGCTCACGCCAGGATCAAGGACGAGGCGACCTTTGTCGGCCTCGGCGAGAAATTCCAGATTTGGGAGCCGAAGGCTTTCGAGGCTTTCCGCGCCGATGCGGTGGAGCGGGCGCGGGCGAGCGGCGGATTGCTGCGATCGCCCTTTGCGACCGGCTCCAACGGGGGCGGGCAATGAACAAGGCCCCGCACATCCCGGTCATGCTCGCGGACGTGCTCGAAGTCTTACAGCCGAAAGACGGCGGTCTCTATGTCGATGGCACGTTCGGCGCCGGCGGATATACGCGCGCCATTCTCGGACATGCCGATTGTGCGGTGCTTGCCATCGACCGCGATCCGAATGCCATTCTGCGCGGGCGCGAACTGGAAACCGAATTCGGCGGGCGCCTGACGCTCATCGAGGGGCGCTTCGGCGACATGGCGCGGCTGGTGCGGGAGCTCGGCCACGAGAGCGTCGATGGCGTCGTGCTGGATCTCGGCGTTTCCTCCATGCAGCTCGATCAGGCCGAGCGCGGGTTTTCGTTCCAGAAAGACGGCCCGCTCGACATGCGCATGAGCGGCACGGGCCTTTCGGCTGCCGATGTCGTCAATACCTTCGACGAACCCGATCTTGCCCGCATCATCGCCGTCTATGGCGAAGAGAAACGCGCCCGCGCCGTGGCCAAGGCCATCGTGCAGGCGCGCGGCGAAGCGCAGTTCGAGCGCACGCTGCCGCTGGCCGACACCGTCGCCCGCGTCATCGGCCGCCGGCCGCAGGATCGCATTCATCCGGCGACACGGACCTTTCAGGCGCTGCGGATTTTCGTCAACGACGAGCTCGGCGAGCTGGCGCATGGGCTCTCCGACGCCGAAATGTTGCTCGGCGAAGGCGGACGTCTGGCCGCTGTCACTTTTCATTCGCTCGAAGACCGCGTCGTGAAGCGTTTTCTCACGGCGCGCACCGGTCGTTCGGCCCGCGCCAACCGGTTCATGCCGGAGAAGAGCGAGATTGCGCCGTCCTTCGACGAGATCGAGCACAAGGCGCGCAAGGCCTCGGAAGAGGAAGCCGATGCCAACCCGCGGGCGCGCTCGGCGAAGCTGCGCGCGGCGGTGCGCACCTCGGCGCCGGCGCTCCCGCTCGATCTTGCGGCGCTCGGCATTGCGCGCATGCCCTCGCAGGCGGAGATGGGCGCATGATCCGCATGCTCAGCATTATTCTCGTCCTCGCCGTGATCGCGCTTTCGGTCGGCCTTTACGACATCAAGTATCGCGCCGAAGCGGCCGAGAAGCGGGCCGATCAGGTCGAGCGCGACATTGCGAGCGAACAGGAGGGCATTCGCGTTCTGCGCGCCGAGTGGAGCTATCTCAATCAGCCTGACCGTCTTCAGGAACTGGCGCAGCGCTACACCAAGCTGGAGGCGCTCAAGGCCTCGCAGATCGGCGCTTTCGACGACATTCCGATGCCGCACAAGACCGATGAGTTCTATGCGCCGTCGGGCCACAAGATGCTTGGCGGCTACGCCGGCGTCGCGCCGCAGGATCTCGGCAACGCGGAAAGGACGGTCCAATGATCGGCCGCCGCAACCAGGCCCCGGTGCGCGGGCGGATTGTCCTTGGCGGACATGACGCCATCGCCAAGCCGCGCATGGCTCAGGCAGGCGGCCAGGAGGAGGTTCGCACGCCGAGCGAGCGGCGCATCTTTCTGTCTCTGGCGATATTCGCGGCTTGTTTTTCGCTGGTCGGCGCGCGCCTCGTCGAACTCGCCATCGTCGGCGGCGATCGCGGACCGCGCGTTGCAGCCGCCGATATCGAAGATCCGGTCCACCGCCCGGACATCGTCGATCGCAATGGCGAGGTGATGGCGACCGACATCGTCACCGCGTCTCTCTATGCGGATGGGCGGGGAATTGTCGATCCCGATGACACCGCAAGGCAACTTGCGAGCGTTTTGCCCGATCTCGACGAGGCGGATGTTGCCGAGAAGCTCAAGTCGGGCCGGGCTTTCATCTGGTTGAAGCGCGATCTGACGCCGAAGCAGCAATACGCGGTTCACTATCTCGGTCTGCCCGGCCTCGGCTTCCGGCGCGAGCAGCGGCGCGTTTATCCCAACGGTCATGCGTCGTCGCATATTCTGGGCATGGTCAATCTCGACAATCGCGGCATCGCCGGTATCGAGCGTTATATCGACAAGGCACAACTCCTCGGCAGCGGCGACGACGGCGGCGAGCGGTCGGCGCCTGTCATGCTGTCGATCGATTCTCGTGTTCAATTCGCCTTGCGCGATGAACTGGAAAAAGGTCAGGCCGAATTCAAGGCGAAGGCGGCGGTGGGCATCATCATGGATGCGCATACCGGCGAGCTGATGGCCCTGAGCTCGCTTCCCGATTTCGATCCGAACGATCCGATGGCGTCTTCGGAGGATTCCCGTTTCAATCGCGCGACGCTCGGCGTCTACGAGCTCGGCTCCGTCTTCAAGGCGGTGACGCTGGCCTCCGCGCTCGATAGCGGCAAGGTGCAGATCGACGGCAAGTTCGACGCCACCGAGCCCATCCACTTCGCACGCTTCACGATCCACGACTATCACGCCCAGAAGCGTTGGCTCAGCGTGCCCGAGATTTTCATGTATTCGTCGAATATCGGCACGGCGAAAATCGCCTTGCAGCTCGGCACCGACGAGTACCGTTCCTATCTTCGCCGCTTCGGTCTGTTGTCGCGGCCCGACATCGAATTGCCGGAAGTGGGCGATCCGTTGGTTCCGGCGCACTGGAGCGAACTTTCGACGATCACGGCGTCTTTCGGTCAAGGCATTGCGGTCACGCCGATACAGGTGGTGACGGCGCTGGCCGCCATCGTCAATGGCGGCACGCAGGTGAAGCCGACGTTCCTCCGTCGCGAGACGGTGCCCGCCGGTCCGCGGCTTGTTTCGCCGGCGGTCAGCAAGGACATGCAGGCGCTGTTGCGGCTCGTCGTTACCGGCGGAACGGGCAAGAAGGCCGACGTGCCCGGCTATCCGGTCGAGGGCAAGACGGGGACCGCCGAGAAGGCGGTCGGCGGCGGCTACGCGCAGCACCGTCTGATTTCGTCTTTCCTGAGCGCCTTTCCGGCGAACGATCCGCGTTACGTGATGATCATCATGTTCGACGAGCCGCAGGGCACGAAGGCGACTTATGGCTTTGCGACGGCTGGCTGGAACGCGGCGCCGGTGACGGCGCGCGTCGTCAAGCGCGTGGCGCCGCTTCTCGGCATCGAGCCGGTCGGCATCCCCGAGCAACAACAAGAAGACATTATTCACGAGGCTAAATTCGTTACTTACGACACGAATTCAGGCGACTAGGGATGTTGAGTGACATGCGGCTTGCGGCGTTGATCGGGCCCGATCTTTCCCCGCTTCCCGAAGGGGATGCGACGGAGATTGTCGGCCTGACGGCGGACAGCCGCGAGGTTAGACCTGGTTTCCTTTTCGCGGCGCTGCCGGGCACCAAGATCGACGGCGCCAGCTTCGTTCCGCAGGCTATCGCGCAAGGCGCCTCGGCGATCCTCGCGCAGGCGGGTGCCCATATTTCCGCGAAGGTTCCGGTCGTCACCGATCGCAATCCGCGCCGCCGCCTCGCGCTGATCGCCGCGCGGTTTTACGGCAAGCAGCCGCGCAGCGTCGTTGCGGTGACAGGCACGAACGGCAAGACCTCCATCGTCACTTTTTTGCGGCAAATCTGGACGGCGCTCGGCCATCAGGCCGCGAGCGTCGGCACGGTCGGCATTGTCGGGCCGAAGGGCGAGCGGCCGCTCGGCCATACGACGCCAGATCCCGTGACCTTGCAGGCGGCGCTGGCCGAACTCGCCGACGAAGGCGTCACACATCTGGCGATGGAAGCGTCAAGCCACGGTCTTGCCCAGTATCGGTTGGACGGTGTCAGGCTCGCGGCGGCCGGCTTCACCAACATCACGCGCGACCACCTCGACTATCACCAGAGCTTCGACGACTACGCCTATTCGAAGCTCCGCCTCTTCGGCGAGGTCATGGC
>DASVNC010000246.1:0-10538 GCA_036384055.1 Parvibaculum sp. | reverse complement strand
GGCAGGTAGTTCGCGGTTCGTTTGAGAAGCCGCAATGAGGGTAGGGGAAAGGCTTTGACCATTGCCGCCGGCGGGGCCCCGGACGAGCCGATGGAAGAAGCCGCGGCCGCTGTGCCGTGGCTGGCGCCCGTTTCGCGCGCCCTGGGCTTTGTGGCTTCGTCCTTCCTCAGTGAGAGCGACCGCTGGTTCCTCTGGTCACCCGTGCTGCTGGGCTTCGGCATTGCCGCCTATTTCGGCCTCTCCTTTGAACCGCCGCTCTGGGCCTCGCTCATCCTCCTGGCCGGTCTCTCCGCCGCCCTCGTTCTCATGCCCAAACACGGGCTCCTGATCGTCGCCGTCGCGGCGGCTTTCTGCGTCGCGCTCGGGTTCGCGGCGGCCAGCTTCCGCACATGGAGCGTCGCGGCGCCGGTGCTCGAAAAGGCATGGGCGGGCTCGATCGAGGGCCGTGTCGTCGAAACGGAGCTGACCGACAAGGGCGCCCTGTCCGTCACCCTCGCGCCCGTGGCGATGGACCGGCTGGCGCCTGCGGACATTCCCGCCCGCGTCCGGCTTTCGGTTCGCATGGCGGGCAGCACGGCCGAGCCCGGCGAGATGCTGCGTCTGCGGGCCAGGCTCCTGCCGCCGCCCGAGCCTGTTGAGCCGGACGGCTTCGACTATGCCCGTCAGGTCTGGTTCGAAAGCCTCGGCGCCGTCGGCTATGCCTTCACCGCGCCCGAGCACATCGCGCCGCCCCCCGACGACTGGTCGACATGGCTTCAACGCCTGCGCCACCGCATCACCGCCCATGTGCAGCAGGGCATAGGCGGCGCCTCCGGAGCGGTTGCCGCGGCGCTTATCACCGGCGAGCAGCGCGCCATTCCCGAATGGGCGGTGGCGGATCTCCGCAATGCGGGTCTTGCCCATGTGCTCTCAATCTCCGGTCTTCACATGGTCCTCTTCGGCGGCTCGCTTTTCTGGCTGGTGCGCGCCGGCCTTGCTCTGATCCCCATGCTGGCGCTTCGTTTCCCGATCAAGAAGATCGGCGCGGCCGCCGCGCTTTTGGGATCGACCGGGTATCTGATGATCTCGGGCGCCGAGGTCGCGACGCAGCGGAGCTGGATCATGATCGCGCTGATGTTCGTGGCGATCCTGCTCGACCGTCCGGCGCTCAGCATGCGCAACGTCGCGCTGGCCGCTCTGGTGGTTCTGCTCTGGCAACCCGAAAGTCTGCTCGGCGCGAGTTTCCAGATGTCGTTTGCCGCCGTCGTCGCGCTCATCGCTTTTTATGAGAGCCCGTTGATCCAGCGCTTCGGCAACGCGACGCGGGCGGCGGGCGAGGGGATCCTTTTCGGATCGTTGCGCTACGCGGCAAATCACATCCTCGGCATCATGCTGACGACCACGGTTGCGGGCTTTGCCACCGGCGCCTATGCCGCCTTTCATTTCGACCGCATCGCCATTTACGGCATGGCCGGCAACATGGGCGCGCTCCCCATCGTCAGCGTCGCCGTCATGCCCGCGGCGCTTGCCGTTCTGGTGCTGATGCCTTTCAGGCTCGACGGCCCGGCGCTCTGGGTGATGGGCAAGGGTGTCGACGGCATGCTCTGGGTCGCTCATATCGTCTCCGGCTGGCAGGGCGCGAACCGCATGGTTGCCGCTGCGCCGATGGCCTCGCTGATCCTCGTCACGCTGGGCGGGCTTTGGCTCGCGCTCTGGCGTGGACACTGGCGCTATGGCGGTGTCGCGGCGCTGGTGCTCGGCGTGTCGCTCTGGAATTCCGGCACGCGGCCCGACGTTCTTGTCGACCGCGACGGCACGCTTGCCGCCGTCCGCACCGGCGCGGGAGAGCTGGCGCTCACCGCCGCGCGGCCCTCCTACGCCGCGGAGCAATGGCTGCGCCACGATGGCGATACGCGCACGCCCGCCGCTGCCGCTCACATGAAAGGCAAGCGCTGCGATGCGCTCGGTTGCGCTTATCGGGAAGAGGGAAGGCCGGTCGTCGCTTTTCCGGCATCGCTCGAAGCGCTGGCCGAGGATTGCGCGCTGGCCGACATCATCGTCTCGCGCGTCGCCATGCCCTGGCGCATCCGCCGCGAATGCAACGCCCGCATGATCGTTGATCGCTTCGACCTCTGGCGCGGCGGCGCGACGTCGCTCCGCTTTTCAGCCGATGGCGCGATCACCAGGGAAACATCGCTCGACATGCGCGGCAACCGGCCCTGGGTGCAGCGCGCGCAAAAGTCGAAAAAGGAAAAACCGTCGGCGCCCGATGACGACGATCAATAACGGCGCAGCAATCCGACGAGCTTGCCCTGCACCTTGACCCGGTCCGGCCCGAAGATGCGCGTTTCATAGGCCGGGTTCGCCGCTTCCAGCGCAATGGAATCGCCCTTGCGCCGAAGACGCTTCAGCGTCGCCTCGTTGCCGTCGACCAGCGCCACCACGATGTCGCCGCTCGTCGCCGTGTCGCAGCGCTGAATGAGAACCGTGTCGCCGTCCAGAATGCCGGCTTCGATCATCGAGTCGCCCTTGACCTCAAGGGCGTAATGCTCGCCCGCCCCCAGCAGGTTCATCGGCACGCTGACCTGATGGCTTTCCTCCTGCAGCGCCTCGATGGGCGTGCCGGCGGCAATCCGGCCCATGACGGACAGCGTGATCGTGTCGGGCGACTGATGGGCGGGTTGCAGATCGCGGCTGAGCGGCTTGCCGCGGCTCCCCTCGATGACGCTGGGCGAGAAGCCCTTGTTGCGCGACACGGCGAGGCTCGGCGAGGAGGCTTCAGGCAGCTTGATGATCTCGAGCGCGCGCGCCCGGTGCGCCAGACGGCGGATGAAGCCGCGCTCTTCCAGAGCCGTGATAAGCCGGTGAATGCCCGATTTGGAGCGCAGGTCGAGCGCTTCCTTCATTTCATCGAAGCTCGGGGAGACGCCCCCCTCCTTGATGCGCTCATTGATGAACATCAGGAGTTCGTGCTGTTTCCGCGTGAGCATGCTTTCGGGCCCCAAATATGGAACAAACCATAAACCTTGCCACACGTTCTAGTTTGGTTCTCCCCAGCCGTCAATAGGCCTGTGGATAAATTTCGCAGAATCCCGCCAGATCAGCGCAACACTATCACCGGCACCATATCCCCGGCCTTCGCCGCCGCCGCCCCCGGCGCGCGGATGACGAGGCAATCCGCGGCCGACATCGCCGACAGCATCGAGCTGTCCTGCGTCTCGAAGGGCGCGGCGAAAGGAAGTTCGCCCGGCATATGCACCAGCCGCGCGCGCAGATAGTCCTCGCGCTTGTCGTTCTGCGGCAAGGGCGTCACCAGCCGCGCCAGCGTCGTCCGGGGCGCCGCTTCGCCGCCCTGCAATCGCGCGATGGCGGGCGCGATAAAGAGAAGCGCGCAGACGAGCGCCGACACCGGATTGCCCGGCAGTCCCAGCATCGGCAATTCGCGGTAGCGTCCGAACATCAGCGGCTGTCCCGGCCGCATCGCGATCCGCCAGAAGTCGATGTCGAGCCCGTCTTCGGCAAGCGCCGACTGCACCAGATCGTGGTCGCCGACCGAGGCTCCGCCCAGCGTCACCAGCATGTCGCAGTCTTTTGCATGACGTCCGGCTGAGCGGATCGCGTTGCGGTCGTCGGCGGCGATACCGAGATCGTGCGGAATGCCGCCAGCTTCTTCGATCAGCGCGGCCAGCCCGTCATTGTTGGATGAGACGATCTGGTTGGGCCCGACATCGGAGCCGGGCATGACCAGTTCGTTGCCGGTCGAAAAAAAAGCGATGCGCGGACGGCGATGGACGATGAGCGCCGGCACGTTCATCGCCGCCGCAAATGCGATGTCGGCGGACGATAATTTTCGTCCGGCCGAAAGGCCGACGGCGCCCTCCTTGAAGTCGAGGCCGGCCCGCCTGACGTGCTTTCCAGCCGGCGAACTTTCGCGGACGATCACGACATCGCCGTAACGCTCAGTGTTTTCCTGAATGACGATGGCGTCGGCGCCCAGGGGCAAAGGCCCGCCCGTGAAAATGCGCACGGCTTCGCCCGCATTGAGCGCCGCGCCATAGGCGCCGCCCGCAGGTGCTTCGCCGACGACGCGGAGTTTGGCCGGCACGGTCGTGACATCTGCCGCACGCACCGCATAGCCGTCCATCGCCGAGAGATCGGCGGGCGGCTGCATTCGCCGCGAAATCACGTCTTCCGCCAGCATACGGCCGAGCGCCCGTCCGAGCGGCACGCGCTCGGGCTGCGTCGGCTGGATTGCCGCCAGGATGCGCGCCCGCGCCTCCGCCACCGGAATGAGCGCCTGATTGGCCATCACTTGGCCTTGTAGTCGCCGGACTTGCCGCCCGCTTTATGCGTGAGCCGAATATCGGTAATGCGCATACCGCGATCGACCGCCTTGGCCATGTCGTAGAGCGTCAGGCAGGCGACGCTGACGGCGGTGAGCGCCTCCATCTCGACGCCGGTTTGGCCGGTGAGCTTGACGGTCGCCTCGACCTCGACGGAATTCGTCTTCGTGTTCGGCGTCAGCTCGACCGAAACCTTCGAGATCGCCAGCGGATGGCAGAGCGGAATGAGATCGGCGGTTTTCTTCGCCGCCATGATGCCGGCAAGCCGCGCCACGTCCAGCGCATTGCCCTTGGCGAGCTTGCCGCCCGTGACGAGCTTCAGCGTCGCCGCCGCCATCTCGACCCGGCCCTTGGCTGTCGCCGTCCGCGCCGTTGCCGCCTTGGCCGAAACATCGACCATCTGCGCCGCGCCGCGCTTGTCGAGATGCGTCAGTTTCTTGCCCGTCAACTCCGGCTCCCTCTTTGCGCCAGCATGCCGCGCCGATAGCCGCCCGTCCAGCGGCCAGCTCAGGCCGCAGCGGCGCGAATCGCTTTCAGGCTCTTGAGCAGCGCCGATGCGCCGTCGAGCGGCAGGCAGCTCAGCGGATCGCAGAGCGCCTTGTCCGGATCGGGATGGAATTCGAGGAAGACGCCGTCGGCGCCCGCCGCCACCGCCGCCTTGGCGATGATCGGCACGCCGTCGCGCCGCCCGCCGGTCGAGGCGCCGCCGGTGCGCGGATCGGCGCCCGGCAGTTGCACGGCATGGGTCGCGTCGATGGTGACGGGCACGCCGAGTTTCTTCATTTCGCTGAAGGCGAGCATGTCGACGATCAGATTGTTGTAGCCGAAGGAGGCGCCGCGCTCGCACAACACCGTGAGGTCCGCGCCGCCGGTCGCTTCCTTGACCTTCGAGATGATGTTCTTGCAGTCCCAAGGCGCGAGAAATTGACCTTTCTTCACATGCAGCAGCCCGCCCGCCTTGTGCGTCGCCCGCGCCGCCGCAACGACGAGATCGGTCTGGCGGCAAAGGAAAGCCGGGATCTGCACAAGGTCGGCGACGGCCGCGACCGCGTCGGCCTGCGTCTCATCGTGGATGTCTGTCGCAATCGGCACGTCGATGTCGCGCTTCACTTGCGCGAGCATTTCGAGACCCTTTTCCAGCCCCGGCCCGCGATAACTCTTGATCGAGGAACGGTTGGCCTTGTCGAAGCTCGCCTTGAAGATGAAGGGGAGGCCGAGTTCTGCCGTCACCGCTTTCAGATGCCGCGCCGTGTCGAGCGCTAGCTTCAGGTCTTCGAGCACATTGAGCCCCGCAATGACGACGAGCGGCTGGCCGTCGCCGATTGCGATGTTCCAACGGCGCAACGTAAGCATGGTCATGTCATTCCCTTAATGGCTGAGAAGCGATTTTGTCGCGGCTTCGACATCCGCCTGTCGCATCAGGCTCTCGCCGACGAGGAAGGCGCGCACTTCCGCCTTCGCCAGCCGCGCGAGGTCCGCAGGCGTGAAGATGCCGCTCTCGCCGATGATGAGCCGGTCTTTCGGCACCAGCGGCGCGAGACGCTCGGTCGTCGCCAGCGTCGTCTCGAAAGTTTTGAGGTTGCGGTTGTTGATGCCGATCATCGGGCTCTTCAGCGCCAGAGCCCGCGTCAGTTCCGCCTCATCATGCACCTCGACGATGACATCCATGCCCCAGCCGAAAGCGGACGCCTCAAGCTCGCGCGCCTGCGCGTCCGACACCGACGCCATGATGATGAGAATGCAATCGGCGCCCATCGCGCGGGCTTCCGCCACCTGATAGGGGTCGTACATGAAGTCTTTGCGGATGACCGGCAGCGACACCGCCGCCCGCGCCAGCATCAGAAATTCCGCGCTGCCCTGAAACGACGGCCCGTCGGTCAGCACCGAAAGGCAGGTCGCGCCGCCGCGCTCATAGGCCTTGGCGAGTTCCGGCGGATTGAAGTCGGCGCGGATGAGGCCCTTGGACGGGCTCGCCTTCTTGATCTCGGCAATGAGCGCATAATCGCCCGCCTCGACCTTGCGGGCGAGCGCCGCGTGGAAGCCGCGCACCGGCGGGGCCGCGCGCGCCGCGCGCTCGACATCGGCAAAGGGCCGCGCCTTTTTCGCCGCCGCGATTTCATCGAGCTTATAGATGCCGATCTTGTCCAGAATGTCAGACATGCGCCGCCACCCCGTTGGACACCGCGATGAGCCGCGCCAGAACTTTCTTCGCCGCGCCGCTGTCGATGGCCTTGGCGGCGAGCGCAACGCCTTCGGTCAGCGTCTTCGCCTTCCCGGCGACCAGCAGCGCCGCCGCCGCATTGAGGAGCGTGATGTCGCGATAGGCGCCGGCCTCGCCGTCGAGCAGCCGCACGATCGCCTGCGCGTTTTCCTCGGGCGTGCCGCCGCGAAGCTCCGCCAGCGTCGCCCGCTTCAGGCCGGCTTCCTCCGGCGCCACTTCAAACGTGCGGATCTTGCCGTCCTTGAGTTCGGCCACATACGAGACGCCCGTCGTCGTCAACTCGTCGAGCCCGTCCGCGCCATGCGCGACCCAGGCGCGCTCCGACCCGAGATTGCGCAGCGCCTCGGCAAAGGGTTCCACCCAGCGCGCTGCATATACGCCGATCACCTGCCGCTTGACGCCCGCCGGATTGGACAAGGGGCCGAGCAGGTTGAAGATCGTGCGGACGCCCATCTCGGCCCTGACCGGCCCCACATGCTTCATCGCCGCGTGATGCGCGGGCGCGAACATGAAACCGATGCCGGCCTCCGCGACGCAGCGCGCAATCGCCTCGGGTGTGATGTCGAGCTTGACACCGAGCGCCGTCAACGCGTCCGCCGTGCCCGACTTCGACGAGGTGGCGCGGTTGCCGTGCTTGGCCACCGGTACGCCGCAGCCCGCGACGACGAGCGCCGTCGCCGTCGAGATATTATAGGTCTGCGCGCCGTCGCCGCCGGTGCCGACGATGTCGATGGCGTCGGCCGGCGCCTTCATGGTCAGCGCCTTCGCCCGCATCACCCACGCGCCCGCCGTCAATTCGACGACCGTTTCGCCGCGCATCCGCAGCGCCATCAGGAAGCCGGCCATCTGCGCCTGCGTCGCCTCGCCGGACATGATGATGCCGAACGCATCCTCCGCCTCGGCGGGCGCGAGCACATGGCCGTCGGCAACCTTGCCTATGAGCGTCTTGAAGTCCGTCATCCGCGCCTCATCCGTCAAACCAGCGCGTGCGTCTTCACGCCCGTGATCTCGAGGAAGTTGCGCAGGATGTCATGCCCGTGCTCGGTGGCGATGCTTTCGGGATGGAACTGCACGCCGTGGATCGGCAGCTCCTTGTGCTGCAGGCCCATGATCGTGCCGTCCGCCGTCTTCGCGGTGATTTCGAGCGAGGAGGGGAAGGTCGCCGGATCGATGGTCAGCGAGTGATAGCGCGTCGCCATCAACGGGCTCGGCAGGTTGCGGAAGACGCCCTTGCCGGTATGCAGCATGGCATCGACCTTGCCGTGCATCAGTTGCGGTGCGCGCACGATTTTACCGCCGAAGGCCTGTCCGATGGCCTGGTGCCCGAGACAGACGCCAAAAAGCGGGATGCGGTTCTCCGCCGCCGCCTTGATGAGGTCGAGGCAGATGCCGGCCTTGTCGGGATCGCAAGGGCCGGGCGAAATGACGATGGCGTCCGGCCGCTTCGAGAGCGCCTGTCCGACCGACAGCTTGTCGTTCCGGTGGACCTCGGCGGCAGCGCCGAGATCGCCCAGAAACTGGACGAGATTGTAGGTGAAGCTGTCATAGTTATCGATCAGAAGAAGCATGGCGGCGGTCCGTTCCGAAGCGGCAAAAGGGCCGCATGTGGCACCTTATAGGCCGCTGGCCGTAGGGGGACAAGAATCGTGGCATCGTCATGCGTCCCGGCAATGCGGAGAAGGGTGAGGCTGGTTAGTTGAATAGGTTAACGAAGAAAATCAAGGCATTGCTGGCCAAACCTCTCTTCAGGTTTGATCTGGCGCTCGGCGTCGTCTCGCTGGTTCTGGGCGTTCTCATCGCCCAGCGAATGACGGCCCTGCCGCCTCCGCCGCCGGTCGAAACCGGCCCCCGTGTCCCGACCCATATCGGCGAGAACGCCGTCGATGGCCCGCTGGTCCCGGCAGCGCCCAAGCCCGCCGCGGTCGAGCTGCCGGCCTGGCAACGCAATGCGGCCGTCATGCCCGATGCGCCGCGCGAACCGATGATCGCCATCGTCCTCGACGACATGGGGCCGAACCGCAAGGGCACGGAGCGGGCGCTGAACCTGCCGGCCGCCGTCACTTTCTCGTTCCTGCCTTACGCGCCGGACGTCGCCGATTTCGTCAGGACAGCGCGGGCGCGCGGCCACGAGATCGTCGTCCACGTTCCGATGGAGCCGGTCGGCACCGCCGATCCGGGCCCCCATGCGCTTCGCGTCTCGCAGACGCCGGACGAAATCCGCGCCAATCTCGATTGGGATCTGGGCCGCTTCGAAGGCTATGTCGGCATCAACAATCATATGGGTTCGCGCTTCACCGCCGATGCCGCCGACATGAGCGTCGTCGCCGGCGATCTGAAGAAGCGCGGCCTCTTGCTGCTCGACTCGCGCACGAGCGCGCAGACCCAGGCGGCTAACGAGGCCCATAAAGCCGGTCTGCCGACGCTTTCGCGCGATGTCTTCCTCGACAATGACGACGAGGGCTCGGCGGTCGCCGCCGAATTCGAGCATCTGGAAAAGGTCGCCCGCAAGAACGGCGTTGCCATTGCCATAGGCCACCCGAGGCCCGAAACGCTCGACCTGTTGGAGAAATGGATTCCGGAAGCTCGCGCCAAAGGCTTCACGCTGGTGCCGCTCACAGCCATCCTGAGGCACCGCGAGGCGACATGACATCCTGCGTCGGCGAGCCGCCGGAGCGTGTCAGGAACGGCCTGGCTCGAGCCCGTCTTCCCTGAGCAACGAGGCAAGGCGCGCCGGAACCGGCTTGCCGCTGGTGAAGACGGCAATGCTCTCGCCGCCGGTTCCCGCCATCTTCCCGTCAAGCACCGAGGCGAGCCGCCGTGCAATGGCAGGGGCGGGGTCGAGCCAAGCGACCGGCCAGGGCGCCACGGCATTCATCTCGTCGATCAGGAACGGATAATGCGTGCAGCCAAGCACCACGATGTCCGTGCGCTTGCCGCCGGCCTCGACGAAGCAGGGGGCGATGTCTTCGCGCACGGCCTCGCGGTCGACCGGCTGCCCGTGAAACAGGTTCTCCGCGATGGCCGCGAGCCGCGGCGCGGCGACAAGCTCGACACGCGCCGACTGCGCGAAGCTGGCGATGAGCTGGCGCGTGTAATCGCGCGCGATGGTCGCGGGCGTACCGAGCACGGCGACGATGCCGGTCTTCGTCTGTTCCGCGGCGGGCTTCACGGCCGGAACGGTGCCGACGAAAGGCAGGCTGAATTTCTCCCTGAGCGGCGGCAGCACCAGCGTCGAGGCGGTGTTGCAGGCAATGACGACGGCGGCGGGATCGTATGTCTCGATGAGTTCGCTCATCAGCGCGACGATATGTGTGCTGAGCGCCGCTTCCTGCCAGTTGCCATAGGGAAAGGCTGCATCGTCGGCGACATAGACCAGCCGCTGCGCCGGCATGAGCTTGCGGATCGCGGCGAGAACCGAAAGCCCGCCGATACCTGAATCGAAGACGAGGACCGGCTTGCCCTCAGCCCTGGCGCTCACTGGCGTCTCCCGCCCCGCGTCGCATAGCGCACCGCTTCCTCGGCGGCGCGGAAAAGCGCCTTGGCCTTGTTGACGGTCTCCATGTATTCGCCCTCGGGGCTGGAGTCGGCGACGATGCCGCCGCCCGCCTGCACATACATCTTGCCGTCTTTCACGACGGCGGTACGCAGCATGATGCAGGTGTCCATCTCGCCCGCCGCCGAGAAGTAGCCGACGCAGCCGGCATAGCTGCCGCGCTTGTCGCGCTCAAGCTCGTCGATGATTTCCATCGCGCGGACTTTCGGCGCGCCGGACACGGTGCCCGCCGGGAAGCCTGCGATCAGCGCCGCGATGGCGTCATAGTTTGGATCGAGGTCGCCTTCGACATTCGAGACGATGTGAATGAGATGTGAGGTCAGCTGCAGCCCGAACTTCTCGGTGACTTCGACAGAACCGATTTTCGACACCCGGCCGACATCGTTGCGCCCGAGATCGAGCAGCATCAGATGTTCGGCGCGCTCTTTGGGATCGGCGAGCA
>DASVNC010000245.1:0-8592 GCA_036384055.1 Parvibaculum sp. | reverse complement strand
AAGCGCGTGAAGCTGAAAATTCCCGAAGGCGCGCAGACCGGCAAGCAGTTCCGCCTCAAGGACAAGGGCATGCCGGTGCTGAATTCGCGCGAGGTGGGCGATCTCTACATCCAGACCACCGTCGAGACGCCGGTCCATCTGACCAAGAAGCAGAAAGAGCTTCTGAAGCAGTTCGACGAAGCCTCGAACGAAAAGACAAACCCGGAGAGCACCGGATTTTTTGCCCGGGTAAAAGATTTCTGGGACGGATTTCAGGGCTGACGCGGGACTGTTTCGTCTATCTTGAAGGGGCTCTCAGGGGGCCCCTTTTTCTTTTCGGACGACAAACTCCATGCAGCCTTATCTCCTGCCCATCGGGCTTCTGACCGCCTCGAACCTCTTCATGACGACCGCCTGGTACTGGCATCTCAAATATAAAAGCACGCCGCTTTTCACCGTGATCGCGATCAGCTGGGGGCTGGCGCTCTTTGAGTATTGCCTGGCCGTGCCGGCCAACCGCTGGGGCTCCAGCGTCTATTCGCCGGCGCAGCTGAAGACCATTCAGGAGGTCATCACCCTCGTCGTCTTCACCGGCTTTTCGGCCTTTTATCTCGGTCAGGCGCCGACATGGAACACCGCCATCGGCTTCACGCTGATCGCGGCGGGGGCTTATTTCGTCTTTCGCGGCTAAGAACCGCGAGGGTTTCGTCTTGGACCGCCTGCATTTACGGCCAACGGTGCGCCTGATATACCCCCGTCAGTCTTTCAAGGACGGCGGATCATGGGCGAAAACGTGAAGATCGCGGTGACGGGCGCGGGCGGCCGGATGGGCCGGACGCTTCTGAAGCTCATTCACGAGACGCCGGGCGCGGCGCTTTCGGGCGGCATCGAGGCCAAGGGCAGCCCCCATGTCGGCGACGATCTGGGCACGCTGGCCGGGATCGGGCCCATCGGGATCAAGGTGTCCGACGATCCGCTCGCCGTCATCAAGGATGCCGACGCGCTGGTCGATTTCACGGTGCCGCAGGCAAGCGTCGAATTCGCCGGCCTCGCGGCACAGGCGCGCATCGTTCATGTGATCGGGACGACGGGACTTTCCGAGGCCGACGAGGAGCGCATCCGCGCCGCCGCCCGGCACGCGACCATCGTCAAGTCCGGCAATATGAGCCTCGGCGTCAATCTGCTGGCGGCGCTTGTCAAGCAGGCCGCGCGCGCGCTCGGCAACGAATGGGACATCGAGATCGTCGAGATGCATCACCGCGCCAAGATCGACGCGCCGTCAGGCACCGCGCTGCTGCTGGGCCAGGCGGCGGCGGAAGGCCGCAATGTCATTCTCAAGGATGTCGCCGAGCGCGGCCGCGACGGCGTGACCGGCGCGCGGCATGACGGCGCCATCGGGTTTGCGTCCTTGCGCGGCGGCAGCGTCATCGGCGATCACCAGGTCATCATCGCCGGACCTTCGGAGCGCATCACGCTCGGCCACGTCGCCGAGGACCGCGGCATCTTCGCGCGCGGCGCCGTCAAGGCGGCGCTGTGGGGCAAGGGCAAACCGCCCGGCCTCTACAGCATGGCCGACGTGCTCGGCCTCGATTGATCTCCATACGGAATAAAGGAAACAGAACCTTGTCGAACCTTCTTGTGCTTGTGCGTCACGGACAAAGCGAATGGAACGAGAAGAACCTCTTCACGGGCTGGCGCGATCCGGGCCTGACCGAACAGGGCAAGCGCGAAGCGCGCGAAGCGGGCCGGGCGCTCAAAGACAAGGGCTACAACTTCGATGTCGCCTATACCTCGGCGCTGTCGCGCGCGCAGGAGACGAACCGCATCCTGCTTGAAGAGCTCGGCCAGCCCGATCTGCCCGTCGTCAAGAACCAGGCGCTGAACGAGCGCGACTATGGCGATCTTTCCGGGCTCAACAAGGACGACGCGCGGGCGAAGTGGGGCGAGGAACAGGTTCACATCTGGCGGCGCTCCTACGACGTTCCGCCGCCCGGCGGCGAAAGCCTGAAGGACACGGCGGCGCGGGTGCTGCCTTACTATGAAAAGGAAATCCTGCCGCGCGTGCTGAAGGGCGAGCGGGTGCTCATCGCCGCGCATGGCAACAGCTTGCGCGCGCTCGTCATGGTGCTCGACAAGCTCAACATCGAGCAGGTGATCGCGCTCAACATCGGCACCGGCGCGCCGATCGTCTATCAGCTCGACGGCAAGGGCAATGTTCTGCGGAAAGACGTGCTGATCGAGCGCGAGGCGCACTAGTCGCTTCGTGACCCCTCCCCAAACGGCTTGCAGCCGTTTGACCCTCCCTCAAGGGGAGGGTGGGAAGGTCTTCATTTTGCCAAGCGCGTCTTTGAGCGCGCGGGCGAAATCGAGACGCTCGGCCGGCGACAGGACGCGGGCAACCTCGAGCGCCTTGCCGTGCGAGACGAGATAAAGCTCGGTCGATTCATCCGGATTTTCACGAAGCTCGAGCCGCACCCAATAGGGCTGGAAACTCCAGCCGCGGGCGCGGCCTTTCTGATCGACCCGGCGGACGCGCAATTCGTCGTCCGACATCTGCACGGTTTCATGGGCGCGGGCAGCGCGGTAATTCGCGCGGAAAGCCCAATAGACCAGCGCCACATCGAGGCCGCAGAAGCCGAAGACCGGCCAGGCGCCGATGAGCAGAAAAACCATGCCGGCGGCGAAATTGACGGCAATGACGGCCGACATCAGGATCAGGAAGCCCTTGCGGCCCAGCGAACGATGGGGCGTCAGCACCGCATCGAAGTGAAGCGGCGGCGGCAGCTTTTCAACGGTTCCGGCGGCGGGCGTCATCGGAAAAGGATAAGGCGGGCCGCCACGGCCCGCAATCCCGCGTCCGCGCGGGCGCAGGCCATGACGCTTGCCTGAGCGGTCCTGCCCAAGCATTCTCCCCCACATGCCGATGAAGAAGCCGCAGATCGAAGAATTTTTCGCCCGCCTGTCCAAGGCGCTGCCCGAACCGCGGACGGAGCTTCAATTCATCAATCCCTATACGCTGCTCGTCGCCGTAGTCCTGTCGGCGCAGGCGACCGACAAGGGCGTCAACAAGGCGACGGAACCCCTGTTCAAGGTCGCCGATACGCCGCAGAAGATGGTCAAGCTCGGCGAAGCGAAACTCACCCATTACATCAAGACGATCGGGCTCTTTCGCACCAAGGCGAAAAACGTCATCCGCCTGTCCGAACTGCTGATCGAGAAACACGGCGGCATCGTGCCGCGGACGCGCGAGGAGCTGGAGGCGCTGCCGGGCGTCGGGCGGAAGACGGCCAATGTCGTTCTGAACGTCGCCTTTGGCGAGCCGACGATTGCGGTCGACACGCATATCTTCCGCGTCGGCAACAGGACGGGGCTTGCCACCGGCAAGACGCCGCTCGAGGTCGAGGAAAAGCTGATGAAGGTCGTGCCGGAGAAATACCGGCTGCATGCGCATCACTGGCTGATCCTGCACGGGCGCTATACCTGCATCGCGCGCAAGCCCAATTGCCCAGCCTGCGTCGTCCGCGATCTCTGCGGCTTCAAGGCGAAGACGACGGTTGCCTAGAGCCGTTTCGATTTTCCTGGAACCGCTTTAGGAAGTCGGCGCGGCGCTGTGTTTTGCGGTCACTTCGGCAAGGCAGGCCGACGCATCGGCCGCGCCGCCCGCCGTCTGGCGTGCATCGACATAGGTCGAGGTCAGCGCGCCGCCGGCGTTCTTGTAGAAATAGACGAAGAACGAGCAGCTCTCGCCGCCATATTGCCAGACCTCGGCGCCGGGTTCCGTGCGCTTGAAGCTCGGCACGCCGAGACGCGCGGTCAGCGCATCGGGCGCGACGCCGACGAGACTGTCGGGCGTCAACGGTCCGGGGCGCACATCGCTTGGCGGCGTCGTCGAGGCGAGGATCGAGGAGGTCGAAGGTTTCGTCGCGCAGGCGGCGACAAAGAGCAGGGGCAGGAGAAGAACAACACGCAACAGCGTTCTCATGCGAGGCCGATCCTTTTGGACGTATGGACCATGAACGCCGTCGCAAAGAGCGGCGCGAGAAGATTGAGGAAAGGCACGGTCGCGAAAAGCGCGATGACGACGCCCGCGAGAAAGATGCGCAGGGCGTGGCGACGGCGGAGCGCGCGGGCGGCGGCGGCGTCGAGATGGCGCAGCGCCACCAGCTCGAAATATTCGCGACCGAGCAGATAGCCGTTCACCACCCAGAACAGCGCCAGATTGACCCCCGGCACCAGATAGAAGGGCAGCGCGATCAGGTTGACCGCGATCAGCACCAGCGTGAAGCGGATGGCGACGACGAGCGACTGGACGACCGGCTGGTCGCGGCCGGGCGCGTCCGCCGGATAATCCTGCGCCTCGACCTTGGCCGCGATGCGCTCAAGGAAAAAGCTCGCCACCAGCGAGACGACCGGATGAACGAGCGGGATCAGCACGATGACGGCGAAGAAACGCGCGATCCACTCGATGACGGTATCGAGCCAGGCGGCACCCGTCGCCGGCATCGCATCGAGGCCCCATTGCGCGGCGGCGCCGAACAGAGCGAGAACGACGACGGTCAAGCCGAGCGACAGCCAGAGGACGCGGCGAAAGGGCTGCGAAAAGGTTTCGTAAAAGGCGCGGGCGGCGTCAGCGAGCATGGGCGGGAGCTTATCGGCTGGTCCGCATTTGTCCATTGCGGGCATTTGTCCATTTGGATCGGGCCATTATACTCCGGCCGCCTTCCACCATTGACGCCCCCGCAAAGCCCGAACGAGGACCATGAACGAGCTCACATACGACGTCGCCGGCATCGGCAACGCGCTGGTCGATGTCATTGCAGACGCCGACGAAAAATTTCTGATCGCCAACGGCATCGAGAAGGGCGCGATGACGCTGATCGACGATGCCCGCGCCGACGCGCTTTACGGGCGCATGGGCCAGGCGGTCGAGATGTCGGGCGGGTCTTGCGCCAACACCATTGCCGGCATCGCCTCGCTCGGCGGGCGCGGCGCTTTTTTCGGCAAGGTGAAGGCCGACCAGCTCGGCGATGTTTTCGCCCATGACATCAAGACGCTCGGCGTCGCTTTCCCTTCGCCCGTCGCCACGGACGGCCCGCCCACCGGGCGCTGCCTGATCCTCGTGACGCCGGACGCGCAGCGCAGCATGAGTACTTATCTCGGCGCGGCGCAGAACCTGACGCCGGACGACATCGACGCCGACATCGTCAAGGCGTCTTTCGTCACCTACATGGAAGGCTATCTGTGGGATCAGCCGGGCGCCAAGCAGGCGTTCCTCAAAGCGGCGAAGATCGCGCGCGAAGCAGGGCGCCTCGTTTCGCTGACGCTGTCGGACGCTTTCTGCGTCGGGCGCTACCGCGACGAGTTCCGCAGACTCGTCAAGGACGAGGTCGATCTTCTCTTCGCCAACGAGGCGGAAATCCTGTCGCTCTATGAAGTCGATGTTTTCGACGAGGCGCTGTCGCGGGTCAAAGCCGAATGCAAGTTCGCGGCGCTGACGCGCTCGGAAGCGGGCGCTGTCATCGTCGCCGACGGCGAGGTGCATGTGGTCGATGCCGACAAAATCCCCAAGCTCGTCGATACGACGGGCGCGGGCGATCTTTTCGCGGCGGGATTTCTTTATGGGCTGGCGCGCGGTTACGGCCCCGCGCATTGCGGGCGTCTCGGCGCGATGGCGGCGGGCGAATGCATCGGCCATTACGGACCGAGGCCGCAGGTGTCGCTGGCGAAGCTCGCGAAGGAACGCGGGCTTTAGATCATTTTTGATTCAGGTGGCCGCACGTGAAGACTGGATTGCTTCGGCCCTTCGGGCCTCGCAATGACGGCACTGTTCCTATCCGAAGATGAAATGCACTAGAGCTTTCTCAGCGCCACTTCGTGGATGCGGTGGTCGGCGCCCTTGCGCAGGATGGCCTGGGCGCGCTGGCGCGTCGGCAGGATGTTCTTGCGCAGATTGGCGAGGTTGATCGAGGTCCAGATGGCGTCGGCGGTGGCCACCGCTTCGTCGTCCGACAATTTGGCAAAGCGATGGAAGAAGGCGCCGGGATCGGCGAAAGAGGTCGAGCGCAAACTCAGAAAGCGATCGATATACCAGCGGCGGATCGCCTCTTCGTCCGCATCGAGATAAATCGAGAAGTCGAAGAAATCGGACACGAAGGGCTGAGGCTCCTCGCCTTCGGCGGGCTTCCAGGGCTGGAGCACGTTCAGGCCCTCGACGATCAGGATGTCGGGCTGGTCGACGACGACGGTTTCATTCGGCACGATGTCGTAGGTGAAGTGCGAATAGACCGGCGCTTCGACATTGCGCGAGCCCGCCTTCACGTCCGACAGGAACTGGATCAGCGCGCGGACATCGAAGCTTTCGGGGAACCCCTTGCGGCCCATCAGGTCGCGCTCTTCGAGAAGGCGGTTCGGCAGGAGAAAGCCGTCGGTCGTGATGAGATCGACTTTCGGATGGTTCGGCCAGCGGGCGAGCAGCGTGCGCATGATGCGCGCCGAAGTGCTCTTGCCCACGGCGACCGAGCCCGCAATGCCGATGATGTAGGGCACCTTGGCCTGAACGCGGCCGAGGAAGTCGGAGGTGACGCGGTAGAGCTCCTGCATCTCCCGTACATAGAGATTGATGAGGCGCGACAGCGGAAGATAGATCTCGCTGACTTCATCGAGCGAGATGCGCTCGCCGAAGCCCTTCAGCTCCTCGAGTTCGGCCTCCGACAGGGGCAGCGGCGTATCCTTGCGGAGCGCGCCCCATTCGACGGCGGTAAAATGACGATAGGGTGAGAGCGCCTCGGTGGCGCCGGCCTCTTCGAGGTCAATCCCGGCTGCCGTCATGATTTCACCGTGCGTGAGGCTTTTTCGTCGAGACCCGAGCGGCCTTCGCGCGCCGCAAGCTCGGCATAGACGGCCGAGGGTTCGAGCCCCAGCGCCGCCAGCAGAACCAGCCAGTGATAAAGGAGATCGGCGCTTTCGCTCACCGCGCCGCGCTTGTCGCCGGTGGTGGCGGCGACAATGGTTTCGACCGCTTCCTCGCCGAGCTTGCGCGCCGCCAGCGGAACGCCGCCGGCGAGAAGCTTTGCCGTATAGGAAGAACCGGCATCGGCACCCTTGCGGGCAGCGATCACCTTGAACAGCCGGTCGAGCTCGGTTGCGTCGGTTGCCATGCGGCCCCCTGTCGGCGAAAGAACCGTTTTCGGGAAGAAATCTCCCTGCACAGCGGCTTTCCCTAGCAGATTTGGGGTTGGGATACCAGAAGGAGACGGGGGCTGGACCCGAGGCCCGGCATCGCCAAAAAGCGAGGCGGAACCTGAGTTTGCGACCCGCGGCCTCAGGTTCGGGTGGACAGCTTGAGGCCGGACATCTCGCCGGTCCGGATGCCGTCCTGCCGGGTGTCGCGCAGATCGGCGCCGCGCAGATCGGCGCCGCGGATGTCGGCACTGGTCATGTTGGCGCGGAGCATGATCGCCTCGCGGAAATCGGCGGCGGCGAGGATCGCATGATCGAAATTGACGTCGGCGAGGATCGCGCCGCGGAAAAGGGCGCTGGCCAGAACGGTGCGCGAAAAGTCGGTGCGCGACAGGTCCATATGCGAAAAGTCGGCGCGCTCGCCCTGGCGTTGACCGGTCTGGATCCAGACCAGATGATTTTCGAGCATCTTCTTCAGCCGGTCGGGGCCCGGGGCACGGCGCGCCTTGGTGGCGCGCATCATGTCGCCCCTGGAGGAGGTTTTCTCGTCCAGGACGGCGCGGCGGAAATCGGCGTCGGTGAGATTGGCGCCCGACAGCTCGACGCCCTTCAGCTCCGCGCCGGCGAAATTCGCGCCGCGCAGATCCGCGCCCTGGAGACTGACGCCTGAAAGCGCCGCGCCTTCGAAATCGGCGCCGAGCAATTTGCACTCCGACAGGATCGTGCCGTGCATACTGGCGTTGCGGAAGCTCGAATGCTCGCGATTGCTCTGGATACGTTCGCCCGAACGGATGACGACACCACGGCGCAGGTCGGCGCCTTCGAGGCGCGCATCGGCAAGCTCGGCGCTTTCAAAGCAGGCGCCGCGCAGATCGGCATGCGAGAAGTCGGTGCGGGTCAGATTGGCCTTGTCGAAGATGGCGCTGAAAAGGTTCGCGCCGATGAAGCGCGCATCTTCAAGATCGGCGCCGCCGAAATTGCAGGCGATGAAATGACCGTGCGAAAAATTGAGGCCGCGCAGATCGAGGCCGGACAGATCGCAGTCCTTCATCACGACGCCCCAGCCATTGGGCACGCCTTTCAGGAAGCGCAGATTGAGCTCGGCAAGCTTGCGGATGGCGTCGGGCCCGATGCGCCGGCCGATGATCGCCTGGGGGTCGCGCAACGCGTCCGCCTGCGCCCGCTTCGGGACCTGGCGACGGGTTCCAGCTTCACCAGACATGCCTGCTCCCTTCGGAAGCTCCCCGCTCCCGCATTAAGGTTCTCAACGCGTTGAAATGCTAATGGGTGACCCTTCAGATTTGATTAAATGACTGGCTAAAACTGTCGGCAATGGCGGCCATTACGGCGGCGAAGACGGGGCGCGGCGCGTCCCGCCGACGCGCCAGGCGTTAACGGCTTCCGCCTTAGAGTCGTTCGCCGTTTCATGGAAAC
>DASVNC010000244.1:0-2830 GCA_036384055.1 Parvibaculum sp. | reverse complement strand
GCTCGACCGGATGACGGACACCAACTTCCGCCTCTGGTCGCAGCGCATCACGCTCGGCATCGGCGCGGTACTGCTCGCTCAGGGCATGCAGCTGCTGGTGAGGTGAAGGCGGTCGCTAAATTCCCCGCTCGGCGCGGAACTTCGCCCGGCCTTTCTCCCCCGACTTTTCGAACATGGGCAGAACCTTGTTGATCACCCAGGGGAAGGCGCCGGCGAGCCGCGAGGTGATGCTGTCGCCGTAAGGCACATAGGTTTCCAGCGCGCCGGTCTTGAGCGCCTTCATGCAGGCGTCGGCCACTTCCGCCGCCGTGAAGACCTTGCCGACGAAATTGAGCGGCGAGCCGCCATGTGTCGCCTCGTAGCGCAGCATTGGCGTATCGACCCCGCTGGGGAAAACGCCCATTACGCGGATGCCGTCGCCCGCAAGTTCAGAACGCACGGACGTCTGGAACCCACGCAATCCGAATTTCGACGCGGCATAGGCAGCACTCCCCTTGAGCGCGATGATGCCGCCCATCGAGACGATGGAGAGGATGTCTCCCCGGCGCTGCGGCCGCATGACGCGTGCCGCCGCCCGTGTCAGCTGCATCGGCGCGATGAGATTGATGAAGATGTGCCGGTCGAGAATGTCCGGCGAAAGCGTATCGGCGTCGCCCGGTTCGACGAAGCCCGCATTGTTGACGAGAAGCGCAAGGTCGCTGTGCTCGCCCTCGATGAGCGCCGCCAATGCGGCCATGCCGGCCTGCGTCGACAGATCGGCGCGCACCGTCAGCGGAGGGCGGGACAGGCGCCTGGCGACCTCGGCCATCCGCGCCTCGTTGATGTCGGCGAGGATGAGATCGTAGCCACGCGCATCGAGACGAATGGCTATTTCCTCGGCAATGGCGCCGCCGCCGCCGGTGATGAGTGCCTTGCCCGCCATCACGCCGCATCCTTCTTCGCTGTGACGCGCAGTCGCGCGAAGGCGCCGTCTTTCAGTGCCGGCCAGGAGAGCCGCTTTCTCAGTCGCGCCATATGCGCCCGGTAGGCGTCGATCTCGACATAGGTCGCGTGCCGGTCAGAGCCCACGAACTTGATGCCGCCGGAAAGATCGGGTCTGTCGGTCGCGATCGTCTGGTCGACGGCGCGGGCCGCCGCGCCGCCTTCCGCCCGCGCCTTGATCGCCCGCGCGATCCGGTCGGCCATCTCGTCGAAGAGCTTGTAGGCGCCGCCATTCGTTTCCATGAAGCCCAGCGCATAAAGGCCCGGCGTCTCGCGGCTGAAAAGGTTCATGTAGAGGTCGGGCTTGCCGCCTTTCCAGTGGAAAAGGGAAGGGTCGATGTAAGGCACCTTCCAGCTGTAGCCGGTGGCGCAGAGCACCAGATCGATTTCCTCCGACGTACCGTCCTTGAAATGCACCGTCCTGCCGTCGAAGCGGGCGATGTCGGGCTTCGCCTTGATGTCGCCATGCCCGAGGAAATGCAGAAGCTGCGTGTTGAGAATCGGGTGCGTCTCGAAAATCCGGTGGTCGGGCTTCTGCAATCCGAGCCGCGTCAGGTCGCCGTTCAGCACGCGCAGCATCACGCCGAAGACGCGCTGTGTCAGCCACATCGGCAGATGCGGCCCTTCATGCGCGAAGACGTCGGACGGAATGCCGAAGATGTGCTTGGGAATGAAGTGATAGCCGCGGCGAAGGCTGATGAAGGCCTTGTCGGCGGACTGCGCCGCATCGCAGGCGATGTCGCAGCCGGAATTGCCCGCACCGATAATGAGCACGCGCTTTCCCTTGAACTCGTCCATCGACCTGTAGGTGACGGCGTGGCGCATCTCGCCGGTGAAGCTGCCGGGATATTCGGGCATCTTCGCATTCCAGTTGGTGCCGTTAGCGCAGACGACCGCCGCATAGGACTTCACGTCGCCGTTCGCCAGCGTCACGCGCCACGCGCCAGCGTCCGGCACGGCGGATTTGACCTCGGTGTTGAAGCGGATATGCGCGCGCAGGCCATAGGCATCGGCGAAGCCGCGCATGTAATTGTGGATCTGCCGGTTCGACGGATAGTCCGGATAATCCTCCGGCATGTCGTAGTCGATGTAATGCGATTGCGTTTTCGACGAAATGAAATGCGCCGAGTTGTAGACCGGCGAGCCGGGATTGCTCTGGTCCCAGACGCCGCCGACATCCGAATGCCGCTCGTAGATGTCGAAGGGAATGCCGAGGTTGAGGAAGGCGCGGGCAAGCGCGAGGCCCGCCGGACCGCCGCCCACCACGCAGACGCGCCGGTTCGTTTTATTCGTCATCGACTTGCCTCTTGCAAAAAATGAATAATCCTCATATATTGAAAATGATAAACCCTCACATTTTCCCCAGGCAAGGAAAATCTTCCGGGAGAGCGCGCATGGCCGAAACCGCAACGATCCGCCGGGAGCCGACCCAGGCCCGCGCCAAGGCTCGCGTCGAGCGCATTCTGGCCGCCGCCTCCGAACTGATCGCCGAAACGGGCAGCGACGCGGTGCGCATGACCGAGATCGCCGAGCGGGCGGGCGTGCCCATCGGCTCGCTCTATCAGTATTTTCCGGACAAGGCGGCGATGCTCCGCACGCTCGCCCTGCGCTTCATGGACCGCGTGCGCGAGGGCTTGCGCGAAGGAATGACAGGCATTCGGACGGCGAAGGAGGCGGTCGCCCGCATCGACGACATCCTGCGCGGCTACTACGAGACCTTCATCGACGAACCCGTGGTGCGCGACATCTGGTCGGGCACGCAGTCCGACAAGGAATTGCAGGCGCTCGACGTCGAGGACAGCCGCGAGAACGGTCGCATCGTCTTCGAGGCGCTGAAACACCTGGTCCC